>JBKPMQ010000285.1:0-8146 GCA_046732235.1 Actinomycetota bacterium | reverse complement strand
GCCCGCGCACCTCGGACCGCTCCGCGGCCCGCTCGGCCGGGAGACCGAGCGCGGCGGCCGCCAGTCGCCGCGGCGCGACGTGGAACCGGCGCTCGCCCGAGGCGATGCCCGCGTTTCCGAGCGCTGCCTCGAGCAGGCCGGGCAGCTGCGCCTCGGCCTGGCGGCAGGCGGCCGCCGGCAGCTCCTCGCAGCCGATCTCGACCAGGAGGTCAGGCACCGGGCTCCTCGACCGCCAGGTAGGCGCGCGCGACCGCCTGCGCCAGCCGGCGCATGCGCAGGATGTAGTCGGCCCGGTCGGTGACCGCCACGGCACGGCGGGCGTCGAGCAGGTTGAACGAGTGCGAGCACTTGAGCACGCAGTCGTAGGCGGGGAGCGGCAGGCCGGCGTCGATGCAGCGGCGGGCCTCCGACTCGAAGTCGTCGAAGTGGCGGGCATAGACCTCGACGTCGGCGAGCTCGTAGTTGTACGCCGACATCTGGCGCTCGTTCTGGAGCAGGACGTCGCTCCACCGGACGTCGTCCGACCACTGCATGTCCTGGGCGCGGCGGACGCCCTGCAGGTACATCCCGAGCCGTTCCGTGCCGTAGGCGAGCTCGACCGAGATCGGGTCGAGGTCGAACCCGCCGGCCTGCTGGAAGTAGGTGAACTGGGTGATCTCCATGCCGTCCATCCACACCTCCCAGCCGAGTCCGGAGGCGCCGAGGGACGGGTTCTCCCAGTTGTCCTCGACGAAGCGGACGTCGTGGCGGGGGACGTCGATGCCGATCGCCCGGAGCGAGGCCAGGTAGAGGTCCTGCACGTCGGCCGGCGCCGGCTTCAGGATCACCTGGTACTGGTAGAACTGCTGGAACCGGAACGGGTTCTCGCCGTAGCGGCCGTCGTCGGGGCGGATCGACGGCTCGACGTAGGCGGTGCGCCACGGCCGCGAGCCGAGGACGCGCAGGAACGTGGCCGGGTTCGAGGTGCCCGCGCCGACCTCGGTGTGGTACGGCTGCATGATGGTGCATCCCTGGGCTTCCCAGTAGGCCTGGAGCGCCGCGAGCATGCCCTGGTAGGTGTGCGCCATCGCGGCCGCAAGCTATCAGGCGGGGGCGGCCCGCCGGGCCCGGTCAGACCTGCAGCGTGCGCATGCGAAAGCCGCCGTGGTGGGCGTACGTGGCCTCCACTACCCGCACCGCATCGGCGGCCACCGGGGGTGAGAGCGCGCCAGGCGTGAGCGGCCGCTCGATCAGGGCCTCGATGGTCTCGAGGCTCCCCGGCCGCAGCCGGAACCACTCCGGTCCGCCGGAGCAGAGCTCGCAGACCGCGCCGCCCGCCGCGGCCGAGTAGCCGACCAGCGGCCCGTCCCGGCCGCACGACGCGCACGAGCGCAGGTGCGGGAGGTACCCGGCGAGCAGGAGGAGCTTCAGCTGGAAGCCGACCGCGAGCGCGTCGGCGGCGGGGTTGCCGCCCTCGGGCAGCGGCCCGTCGAGGATCTCGAGGAAGCGCACGAGGCCTTCGAAGACGCGCGGCTGCGGCTCGGGCTCCGGGTGGAGCTTCAGCACCGCCTCGGCCCCTATCAGCGCCACGCCGAGCGCGTGCGGCCGCTCGCGCACCGTCGCGTGCGCCGAGACGATGTCGGCGCCCGAGACCGTGTGCAGCTCTCCGCGGCCCTCGTGCAGCATGAGCGCCGCGCGCGTGAGCGGCTCGAGCCGCCCGCCGAAGCGCGACGTCGTCTTGCGCACGCCCTTCGCGATCGCGTTCACGCGCCCGCGCTCGGCGGTATAGAGGTGCAGCACGCGGTCGGCCTCGGCGAACCGCATCGAGCGCAGGACGATCGCATCCGCGCGGTACGTGCGTCCCATGCGGCCAGTGTATGAGCGGGGGCGGCGGGATGCCCGATCAAATTCCAATTGGCGCACGGCGCGAATGCCAATTGGCGGGTGGTCCGCGGCCGGAGTGGCGCCGGTCCGCGCGACGACCGTCGGCGGATGCCCGCGGTGACGGTCCGACAGGCCGCCCACGGCGAGCACGCCGCGCTCGGCGAGCTCACGGTCGCGGCGTACCGGTCGATCCCGGGCGCGCGGCCCGAGGCGTCTTGCGATCACGCAGACGCCGAGGCGCAGCCCCACCAGCAACCCGACTGACCGGCAAGGGTCGTGCGTCCACGCGAGACTTACCGATCAATTATCTAGCGCTCGAGCAGCCGGAACAGCGGCTCCACGCGGATGGCCTCCGGGCCGGCGCTTCCGCGTGCCGGGGCGAGCACGCGGCGGCGGAACTCGGTGCACGCCTCCGCCGACGTCCAGACCTCGACGGTGACCACGCCGCCCTCGGCGACGCCCACCGCATGAGCCACGGCGGACCGCGTGAGCGCGAAGGCGGCGCACCGGTCGTGCTCCGCCGGGGACATCCCCGCCTCCTCGGCGATCGCGAGCACGTCTGCCCACGTGCCCCACCGGGATGCGACGTGCCGGTGCAGCGGCACGATCCGCGGCGTGGAGGGCGTGAGGCCGAAGCTGCGCGCCGCCGGGTCGAACCGCTCGGCGGTGTGGCGGGCGAACGCGTCGCGCGAATCCCACACCTCGGCGATCACGAGCCGCGCCGCGGCGGTGCCCGCGACGGCGTGCATGCGGCAGCCGGGATCGAGGTCGTCCGCCGTGTGGATGCCGAGCTCCTCGGCCAGCCCGTCGTAGAGGTCGACGTTCTCGAGCGGGCGGTCGCGCACGACGAGGACGCTCACACGCATCCCCTCTCCTCCGGATACACGCGCCTCATCTCCGGTGAGGCGTTCGTCCGCGGCGGCGGACCGGTTCGCCGCGGTTACGCGGGCTCGGCCACCTCGCGCACCTCGCCGTCCGGGATCGCGGCGATGAGGTCGGCCGTCGGCACCTCGAAGACGGCGTTCGGCGTCCCCGCCGCGCACCACACGGTTTCGAACCGCTGCAGCGACGCGTCGACCATCGTCCGCATCGGCGCCGGATGCCCGAGGGGCGGGACGCCGCCGATGGCGAACCCCGTGGCGTCGCGCACCATGTCCGGCTTCGCCCGCCGCAGGCCGAGGGCCGGCGCGTCGACCCGGCGGTCGCCCGCGCACAGGACGAGCACCGGCCCGGCGTCGTCGACGAACACGAGCGACTTCACGATCTGGCCGAGCTCGCAGCCGGCCGTGGCCGCCGCCTCCTCGGCGGTGCGGCTCGACTTCGCATGCTCCACGACGGTGACGTCGAGGCCGGCGGCGGCGAGCCGCTCCGCTACCCGCTGGGCGGTCGGGTGCAGCGTGGGCATAGGTGTGTCCCCCTCTGAGCGACGCGGATCTTCTGGATGGGCGTCCCGCAGCGGAGGCACGGCTCGCCCGTGCGGGCGTAGACGGCGAAGCGCTCCTGCATGCCGCCGCGCTCGCCGTCGACGTCACGATAATCGCGGATGCTCGCGCCGCGCGAGTCGATCCCCCGCTCGAGCGCGGCAACCACGGCGGCGTGCAGCTGCCGGGCCTGGGCCGCCGTCAGGCTGCCCCCGGGCCGCAGGGGGTGGATGCGCGCCTCCCACAGGGCCTCGTCGGCGTAGATGTTCCCGACGCCGGCCACGATGCCCTGGTGCAGCAGGCACGCCTTGATGGGCGCCCGCCGGCCGCGCAGGTCGGCCCGGAAGCGTGCGGGCGTCCACTCCCCCGAGAGCGGCTCGGGGCCGGCCCGCAGCCGCAGGTACTCGTCCAGCTCGCCCGGCTCGAGGAGCCGCATCGTCCCGAAGCGACGCTGGTCGCTGTAGAGCAGCGCCGCCCCGTCGTCGAGCTCGAAGGCCGCCCGCACGTGGGTCAGCGGAGGGTCGGCACCCCCGGGGGCGCGGTGGTGGAACCAGCCGGTCATGCGCAGGTGTGAGACGAGCGTGCGCCCGGTCTCGAGCCCGAACAGCAGGTACTTCCCCCGCCGCCCGATGTCGGCGAAGCGCTCGCCGTCGAGCTCCATGCTCACCTCGCGCGGATCGATCGGCGCCGTCAGCCGCCCGTCCCGGATGTCGGCGTGCACCACGATCCGGCCTCGGAGCCGTGGAACCAGGCCGCGGCGGACGGTCTCGACCTCGGGCAGCTCCGGCACCCGACAAGCTTAGAGCGAGCGGTGGCGAACCACTCCGCGGCCCGGGGCGAATACCCGATGGCGCCGGCAGCGTCACGAGGTCCATCTGGACAGGGGGGAGCACGGGAATGACCGAGACCACCGAACGAGCCCTCAACCGCGGATCGCTCATCCGCACCGCCGGCGCGGCCGGAGCAGGCCTGGGGCTCGGGAGCGGCCTCTTCGGGGCCACGCTCGCGCGCGCGTCGGGCGGCGTCACCAGGGGCGACGTCGACATCCTGATCGTGGCCGAGATCGCCGAGGCGCTGGCCGTGACGACCTACACCAACATCATCAATCGGGCGCCGTTCTTCATGCGCCTGGAGGCGGACGACCAGGGCTACCTGCGGGCGGCGCGGCAGGAGGAGATGTCGCGCTACGCCCTCGAGAAGTCGGTCACCGGCAAGCCGTCGCCGTTCACGAAGTTCTTCTATCCGCACGGCATGTTCCGGCACGCCCACGTCACGCTGAACACGCTGGTCGCGCTCGAGGACGCGTTCATCGCCGCCTACCTGGTCGGCGTGCGCAACTTCTCGAACGCCGACCTGCGGGTGACGGCGGCCCGGATCATGGGCATCGAGAGCGACCACCGCACGCTCGCGCGCGTCGTGGCACCGGGTGTCGCCAGGCGCGACGGAGGTCCGATCGAGCGCGTCACCGGCATCCAGGGCGTGGCCGAATCCGTCGACCCGCCGAACAACAACGGCTACGAGCGGACGCTCGGGTGGACGAACATCGGGCAGGCGGTGACCGCCCTCCTGCCGTTCGTCGACGAGTCAGCGGCGGCGAAGGCGGGCTTCGACACCAGGCGCGCCTTCCACTTCCATCCCTTCACCCCGCACCTGCCCACCCAGCTGGGCGCCTTCCACGGGTTCCGCGGTTAGTCCATCGAGACGGGCACGCGGGTGCGCGATGCGACCCCCTCCGGCGTCGCGTACCCGCGGCTCAGCCTCGGATCTCGATCACGACCGGCGGCGGCTGGACATCGGCGTCGCCGAGCTCGAAGCAGGCCGCGACGGCCGCGGCGTCGACGTCGGCCGGCGAGCGGGCGTGCACGGTGGCCAACGGCTGCCCGTGCTCCACCCGCTCGCCGGCCTTCGCGTGCACGACGATCCCGACGGCGTGGTCGACTGCGTGCTCCTTGGCCGCCCGGCCGGCCCCGAGCCGCATCGCCGCATCGCCCAGCTGGAGCGCGTGGCAGGAGCGCACGTAGCCGTCTCGGGGTGACGGCACCGGCACGACGACGTCCGTCTCCGGAAGCGGCGCGTCGGGGTCGCCGCCCTGGGCCGCGATCCAGCGCCGGTAGGTCTCGAACGCAGCGCCGGATGCGAGCGCCTCCTCGACCGCGGCGCGGTCGCCGGTCAGGATCGCGGCCGCCGAGAGGCACAGCTCCACCAGGTCGGCCGGTCCGTTCCCGCGCAGTGTCTCGACCGCCTCGGCCACCTCGACCGCGTTCCCGACGGCACACCCGAGCGGCTCGTCCATCCGCGTCAGCATGCACGTCGTCGGCAGGCCGGCGGCCGCGCCCAGCGCGATCATCGCGTCGGCGAGCTCGCGCGCGGAGGCCAGGTCGGGCATGAACGCACCGACGCCGACCTTCACGTCGAGCACGAGCCGCGACGCCCCCGACGCGACCTTCTTCGACATGATGCTCGTCGCGATCAGGGGGATGCTGTGCACCGTCGCGGTGACGTCGCGCAGGTGGTACATGCGCTTGTCGGCCGGGACGAGGTCGGCGGTCTGCCCGGCCACGGCGATGCCGATCCGGCGGACCTGGTCGATCAGCTCGTCGGGGGTGAGGTCGACCCGGAAGCCGGGGATCGACTCCAGCTTGTCGAGCGTCCCGCCGGTGTGGCCGAGGCCGCGCCCCGAGAGCTTCGCCACCGGCACACCGCAGGCGGCGACGAGCGGCCCCACGACGAGCGTCGTCTTGTCGCCGACGCCGCCCGTCGAGTGCTTGTCCGCCACCGGCCGGCCGATCGACGACAGGTCGAGGCGCGCCCCGGACTCGACCATCGCCTCGAGCAGGTCGGCCGTCTCCCGGGTGCTCATCCCCCGCAGGACGACCGCCATCAGGAAGGCCGCCAGCTGGTAGTCGGGCGTGTCCTCCGAGATCATGCGCGCAAGCTCGTCGAAGCTGAGCTCGCCGCCGTCGCGCTTGCGCGCGATCAGGTCGACGATGCGGTGGCTCACAGCACCGGCGTGCCGGGCAGGCCGTTCGCGTCGCCCGGCGCCAGCAGGCGCAGCACGGTCGCACCGACGTCGGCGAACGTGTCGCCGTCGTGGCGCGAGCTGACCAGCGGCGCGCCCGGGATGTGCGCGACCAGCAGGCCGTGCTCGCGCGAGTGGTCGGTGGAGGGCGTGGTCGGGTCGCAGCCGTGGTCGGAGGTGAGCAGCAGCAGGTCGCCGTGGTGGAGCGCGGCCAGCATGTCGGGCAGCCCGGCGTCGAACTCCTCCAGCGCGTCGGCGAACCCGCGCGGGTCGTTGCGGTGGCCCCAGAGCATGTCCGTCTCGACCAGGTTGACGAACACGAAGCTCCCGTCCGCCACGGTGCGCAGGAGCTCGGTCGTGACCGCGATCCCGTGCGCGTTCGACGTGGTCGGCCGGGAGTGGTCGACGTCCTGGCCCGCGAAGATGTCGCCGATCTTGCCGACGCCGTGCACGGTGATCCCGCGCGCCCGGAGCGCCTGGAGGTAGTTCGGCCGCGGCGGGGCGAGCGAGAAGTCGTGCCGGCGGGGCGTGCGCATGAACGCACCGGGCTCGCCCTCGAAGGGCCGCGCGATCACCCGCCCGACGGCGTGCTCGCCCACGAGCTGCGCGCGCGCAATCCGGCAGGCCTCGTACAGCTCCTCGAGCGGGATCGTGCCCTCGTGCGCCGCGATCTGGAACACGCTGTCGGCCGACGTGTAGACGATCCAGGCGCCCGTGCGCCGGTGCTCCTCACCGAGGCGCTGGACGATCTCCGTGCCCGACGCCGCCACGTTGCCGATCACGGGCCGGCCGGTGGCCTTCGAGAACGCCTCGATCACGTCGGGCGGGAAGCCGTCCGGATAGGTCGGGAACGGCCGCTCGGTGACGATCCCCATCATCTCCCAGTGGCCGGTGGTGGTGTCCATCCCCAGGCTCCGCTCCCGCAGGCGGCCGTGCACCGACGGCGCGTCGCGGCGGGGCGGGCAGCCGCGCAGCGGCATGATGTTCCCGAGGCCCAGGGCCTGCATCGCCGGCACCTCGAGGCCGCCGACCGCCTCGGCGACGTGGGCGAGCGTCGAGGAGCCCTCCGTGCCGAAGTCCGCTGCGTCGGGGAGGTCGCCCGCCCCCACCGCGTCCAGCACGATCACACACGCCCGTGGCACGGCCGTACCCTACCGGCGGCCCCGCCGGAATGGGTCTGACCCCGGATGGCGGGTCAGGCGCGGGGGTGGGCCTTGAAGTAGGCCTTGCGCACGTGGTCGGCGGATACGTGCGTGTACACCTGCGTCGTCTCGATGCTGGCGTGGCCGAGCATCTCCTGGACGCTGCGCAGGTCGCAGCCGCCCTCGAGCAGGTGGGTGGCGAAGGAGTGCCGCAGCGTGTGCGGCGTGACGTCCTTGGTGACCCCGGCGTTGCGCGCGTGCTCGCGCACCAGCTGGAAGACGGCCTGGCGGGTGATTCCCTGTCCGCGGTGGTTCAGGAAGAGGATGTCGCCGCGCTGGAGCCGGCCGAGATACGGACGGCCGCGCTGGAGGTAGATCCGGGTGGCCTCGGTCGAGCTCTTGCCCATCGGCACGATCCGCTGCTTCGCGCCCTTGCCGGTGCAGCGGACGACGCCCTCGGCGAGATCGATGTCGGAGACGCGCAGCGAGACGAGCTCGGAGACACGCAGGCCGGCGCCGTAGAGCAGCTCGAGCATCGCCCGGTCGCGCAGGCCGCGCGGGGTCGTGTCCGGCTGGGTGACGATCGCCTCGGCCTCCGCCTTGGTCAGCGGATCCGGCAGGCTGCGGCCGAGCCGCGGCAGCGGCACCGTGCGGCCGGCGTCCTCGCGGCCGCCCTCGCGCGCGCGGTGCTTGAAGCTGTC
>JBKPMQ010000284.1:0-6136 GCA_046732235.1 Actinomycetota bacterium | reverse complement strand
GCCTGCTGGACGTGCACACGGTGAAGCCGCTCGACGTCGACGCCGTCCGGCGGGCGGCCGCGGGCAGCCGCGCCCTCATGACCGTCGAGGAGCACAACGTCATCGGCGGCCTGGGCGGGGCGGTCGCCGAGGCCCTCGCCGACATCGGTGCCGCCGTCCCGCTGCGCCGGCACGGGCTCGACGACACCTACAGCCTGATCGGGCCGCCGACGCATCTGATGCGCCACTACCGGCTCGACGGGCCCGGCATCGCAGAGGTTGCGGGCGAGCTGCTCGCGGCACCTGATGGCGGCCCGGGGGAGCCCGCCGTCGGGGCGCGGGACGGCCGGGCCGAGACGAGGCAACGACCCTGAACCCGAAAGGAGTGCGCTTCATGTCTGGAGAACGCCACAGCGACCAACGCGGCTTCACGCGCGGCCAGATCGTTCGCGGGGCTCTCGGTGCAGGCGCCGCGCTCTCGGCGGCGCCGCTGCTCGCCGCCTGCGGCGGCGGGAGCGGTTCGTCTGCGACCTCTAGCGGCCAGACCCTCAAGCCGAAGCGGGGCGGGACGCTCCGCGTCGGGATGCTGGGCGGCTCGTCCTCTGACACGCTCGACGCCGGCCGTATCGTCACCGAGCCGGACACGATCCGGGCGATGGCCCTCTACAACGGCCTGGTGCGCCTGTCCAACAGCGGGCGCGACGTCGAGATGGACCTTGCCGAGGAGGTGTCGTCGACGTCCGACGCGAAGCTCTGGACCGTGCGCCTGCGCCAGGGGCTGACGTTCCACAACGGCAAGCCCGTCACTCCGGCCGACGTCGTCTTCTCGCTCAAGCGGATCGTCGATCCCAAGAGCCCCGGCAACGGCGCGAGCGCGCTCGAGCCGCTGGACGTGGACGGGATCAAGATCATGGACGGCCGCACGCTGCAGCTCCCCATGAAGGTGCCGTACGCGTCGTTCCTGGAGCAGATCGCAAACGTCTTCAACTTCCCGATCATCCCCAGCGACTACGACCCCAAGAACCCGATCGGCACCGGGCCGTTCAAGTACCAGAGCTTCACTCCCGGCCAGCAGAGCGTCTTCGTCCGCTTCCCGGACTTCCACCAAAACGGCCTGCCCTACCTCGATCAGGTCACGATCATCGACTCGTTCGCCTCGGACACGGCGGCGTTCAACGCCCTGCAAGGCGGCGAGGTCGACGTCTTCTCGACGGCCCCGCTCAACCTCGCCAAGCAGATCGCCGGCAACGCTCAGCTGAAGGCCCTCGTGTCGCTGCCGGGCCAGTGGACGCCGTTCACGATGCGCGTCGACAAGGCCCCGTTCACCGACGTGAACGTGCGCCAGGCGATGCGCTACATCGTCGACCGCCAGCAGCTGATCGACCTCTCGCTCGACGGGTTTGGCGCGGTCGGGAACGACGTATTCTCGCAGTGGGACCCGGACTACAACCCGGCGCTCAAGCGCGACCAGGACCTCGACAAGGCCAAGTCGCTCCTCAAGAAGGCAGGCCAGGAGGGGTTGACCGTCGATCTGATGACGGCCGACTTCGCCGTGGGCGTCCTGCAGGCCGCCCAGGTCTTCGCACAGCAGGCGAAGGGCGCCGGGGTCACCGTGAACATCAAGCAGGTGCCGGTGGGGACGTTCTACGGCCCCAACTACCTGCAGTGGACGTTCGCGCAGGACTTCTGGGGCTACAGCCCGTACCTGAGCCAGGTCGCGCAGGGATCGCTGTCGACGTCGCCGTTCAACGAGACGCACTGGAACAACCCCCAGTACGTGTCGCTCTACAAGCAGGCGAACGCGACGACGGACGAGGCCAAGCGCAAGGACCTCGTCTACGCGATGCAGCAGATGGACTTCGACCAGGGCGGCTACATCATCGCCGCATACAACAAGCTGCTCGACATCACGACGTCGCGCGTGCACGGGTTCACGCCTGCGGGGACCGGGATCGTCCTCGGGAACGCCGACTGGGCGCATGCCTGGATGAGCTAGGAGGCGCGCGTGTACTACTACATCGAGTTCGTCGAGCCCAAGCCCGGAGTCTCCCAGCAGCGGTTCCAGGAGGTCGTGACCATGGCCTCCGACCGCTGGGCCGCCGAGCACCCCGACGACGAGCTGGTGCTGAACATCGGCCGGACGTGGCGGCTCGGCCCCCGGCCCGGCCTGTACCTGACCGTGTGGCGCGTCAGCGACCTCGCCGTGCTGGAGCGCTGGGACAGGGAGTTCCAGAAGGCCCGGATCCAGGACGAGCACTCCGAGTTCACCGAGGTGGCGACGATCGTCGATGCCGGCATGTACGCCGACATCGGCCACGAGGTGTGGTAGATGCAGGAGCGGGCGGGGCCGGCGGGCGATGCGTTCGCCCGTCTCGACGGAAGGATCGCGGTGGTCACCGGCGCGGGGAGCGGCATCGGCAGGGCCGTCGCGATCTGCCTCGCGGGAGCCGGCGCCACGGTCGCCGCGACGTCCCGCACCGAGGCGTCCGCCCGGGAGACGGCCCGCATGTGCGGCGGCGGGTGTGAGGGGGTCGGGTTCGACGTCACCGACGCCGCGGCCCTGCGCGCCCTGACGGCGCATCTGGGCGAGGCGCACGGCCGGGTCGACGTCCTGGTGGCGAACGCCGGCGTCGACCTGAGCCACGAGCCGCGCGTCGCCGAGCTGACCGACGAGGAGTGGGACGCCGTGCTCGAGACCAACCTTTCGAGCGTCTTCCGGCTCGTCCGCGGACTGCTGCCGCTCCTCGCCGGCGGCGGCTCGATCGTGACGATCGGCTCGGCCGTCTCGCTCGTCGCCCGCGCGGGCGCCGCCGCCTACGTAGCGTCGAAGGGCGGTCTCATGCAACTCACCCGGGCGCTGGCCGTCGAGCTGGCCCCGGCCGGCGTCAGGGCGAACTGCGTCTGTCCCGGCAACATCGACACGCCGCTCACCGACCGGTTCGTCGCGGCAGCCGGCGATCCGGCCGGAGCCCGTGCGGCATATGCTTTGGATGCTCCGATGAACCGGCTCGGAACGCCCGAGGAGGTCGCCGCCTGCGTTCGCTTCCTGGCGTCGGCCGACGCGGCGTTCGTCACCGGCGCCGTCCTGGCGGTCGACGGCGGGATGACCGCGATCTGACGATGACGAGCCAACCGATCAGCGAGAAGGCGACCGAGGCGAGGCTCGGCGCCCGGCTCGGCGGCGACATCATCTTCCGGACAATCGTGCGCCGGCTCCTGCTCGGTGTGCTGACCCTCTTCCTCGTCTCGGTGGTGATCTTCGCCGCGACCCAGCTCCTGCCCGGCGACGCCGCGCGGGCGGTGCTCGGCCGTGACGCGACGCCCGAGCGGCTGGCCGCGTTCCGGCGCGAGTTCCACCTGAACGAGTCGGCGGTCGCGCAGTACTGGCACTGGCTCTCGGGGCTCCTCCAGGGCAACCCGGGCACCTCGCTCGCGAACGGGCTCCCGGTGTGGTCGACGGTGCAGCCGCGGGTGGTGAACTCGCTCTACCTCCTGGCCGTCGTCGCGCTCGTCGGCGTACCGCTGTCGCTTGCGCTCGGGATCTGGGCGGCGCTGCGGCGCGACAAGCTCTTCGACCACGCCACGTCGACGATCACGCTCGCGGCGGCGGCGCTGCCCGAGTTCGTCGTCGCGATCGGGCTCATCATCGTGTTCGCGACCGTCGTCCTGCAGGCGCTCCCACCCGTGTCGCTCGTGCCACCCGGAACCAGCGTGTGGTCGGATCCGGATGTGCTCGTGCTCCCCGTCGCCACCCTCACCATCGCGGTCGTTCCGTACATCTACCGGATGGCCCGCGGAACGATGATCGAGGTGCTCGAGAGCGAGTACATCGAGATGGCGCGGCTCAAGGGCACACCGCGGCGGGCGCTGCTCCTGCGCCATGCGCTCCCGAACGCCCTCGCGCCGACCGTGCAGGCCATCGCCCTTACGTTCGCCTACCTGGCCGGCGGTGTGGTCGTGGTCGAGTACGTGTTCGGCTACCCCGGCATCGGCCAGGGGCTCGTGAACGCGGTGAGCGCCCGCGACCTGCCCACGATCCAGCTGATCGTCCTCATCCTGGCCGGGTTCTACGTGATCGTGAACATCCTGGCCGACGTGGTCGCGATCATGGTCACCCCCAGGCTCCGGACGTCGTCATGGCGGCGAACGTGACCGCGGCGGTCGAGCACGCCCGGACGCGCCGCTCCCGCGGGGTCTGGCTCGGCGTGCTCGCGTCTGCCGCCCGCTCGCGCCGCGGGCGGATCGGCCTCGCGCTCGTCGTGCCGGTCGTGCTCGTTGCCCTGATCGGGCCGTACGTCGCATCCAAGTCCCCGACGGCGTTCGTCGGTCTCCCCTTCACGGGGCCGAGCTCGGACGCGTGGCTCGGTACCGACGGTGTCGGCCGCGATGTGCTCTCGCGGGTGCTCTACGGCGGCCGCGAGATCCTCGCCCTGGCCGCGCTCGCGACGGCGATCGGGATCACCGTCGGCACCGCGTTCGGCGTCACCGCCGGGTACGTGCGGGGGATGGTCGACGAGTCGATCATGCGCGCGCTGGACGTCGCGCTCGCATTCCCGCAGATCATCCTCGCGCTCCTGCTCGTGAGCATCGTGGGCCCCAAGCTGTGGCTCGTCTGCCTCGCGGTGGCGGCGATCCACGCACCGCAGGTGGCACGCGTCGCGCGGGCGGCGACGCTGCGCACGGTCGAGCAGGACTTCGTCAAGTACGCCGAGTCGTTCGGGATCCCGCGCCGCGTCGTGATGCTCGGCGAGATCGTCCCGAACATCATCAGCCCGGTCATGGTCGAGACAGGGCTCCGGTTGACCTACTCCATCGCGATCATCGCGTCGCTGAGCTTCCTCGGGTTCGGCCTCCAGCCTCCGGATGCGGACTGGGGCCTGATGGTGAACGAGAACCGGATCGGGATCCAGCAGAACCCGTGGCCCGTCGTGGCGCCCATCGTGCTGATCGCCATCCTGACCATCGGCGCGAACATGTTCAGCGACGCAGTGGCCCGTTCGGCGCTCGGGATCGAGGCGCCGATCGCGCCGCCCGCCATGCTCGGCTCCGAGGGCGACCCCCGTGGCGCTGCTCCGTCCGAGGAGGGGGCCGGGTGAGCGGCGAGCCGGTCCTGCGCGTCGAGCGCCTCGTCATCGAGGTCGCGGCAACCGGTGCCCCGGTCGTCGACGACGTGTCGCTCGCGGTCGCTCCGGGCGAGGTGATCGGTCTCGCGGGTGAGTCGGGCTGCGGGAAGACGACGCTCTCGCTCGCGCTGCTTGGATACACCCGCCGCGGCCTGCGCGTTCGCTCGGGACAGGTCCACGTCGACGGCCGCTCGCTGCTCGACATGGATGAGGGCTCGCTCGAGCGGGCGCGCGGCTCGCTTGTCACCTACGTTCCCCAGGATCCGGGCAGCGCGCTCAACCCGGCGATCCGGGTCGGTGTCCAGCTCGAGGAGGCTCTGACGTTCCACGCCCCGGGCGTGACGGCGGAGGGCCGTCGCGAGCGGATCGCGGCGGTGCTCGAGGACGTTCACCTTCCCGCCTCGCGCCGTCTTCTGCGCGCATACCCCCACCAGCTCTCCGGCGGGCAGCAACAGCGGGTCGCGATTGCGATGGCGATCGTGAACCGCCCGCGGCTGATCGTCATGGACGAGCCGACGACCGGGCTCGACGTGACGACGCAGGCGCGGGTCCTCCAGACGATCCAGGAGATCTCGCGAGTCCACGGCGGAGGCGTCGTCTACGTCACGCACGACCTCGCGGTCGCCTCGACGCTGGCCATCCGCGTCGCGGTCATGTACGCCGGCAGGCTGGCGGAGGTCGGCCCGACCGCCGCCGTCCTCGGTCGGCCGCGGCATCCGTACGTGCGCGGGCTGATGCAGGCCGTGCCGGACATCGACGGGCGCCGGCCGGTCAGCGGCATCCCCGGCCAGGCGCCGGAACCGAAGCGGCGGGTGGAGGAGTGCCTCTTCGCGCCCCGCTGCCCTCTGGCGATGCCGCGATGCCGGGAGGGCATCCCACCCGCGGAAGCGGTCGGGCCGGAGCACGCCGTCTGGTGCGTGCGCGCGGCCGAGACGGCGGCGCCGGCACCCGCGCCGGGCCCGGCGACGGCCGCGGCACGCGGCGAGACCGACGCGCCGCTCCTCGCCATCGACGACCTCGACGCCGCATACGGC
>JBKPMQ010000283.1:0-5988 GCA_046732235.1 Actinomycetota bacterium | reverse complement strand
AGCCGGGCACGATCTCGTCCGGGCCGCCCGTCTCGTCGCGCTCCGGCGTCACCCAGAGGTCGCCGTCGCCGAGCGCGATCCGCTCAGTCGCCGGCATCGGCGTACCCCCGCTCGCGGGCCAGCGCGAGCGCCGCATCGAGCGCCCTGGGCGCGTCCAGCGATCCGTCGACCAGACCGGCGTGTCCGCGGATCACGCGCGCCCCGCCGAACGGTACGAGCCGGACGTCGCGCGCCTCGCCCGGCGGGAACACGACCTTCGTCCCCGGCGCGACGGCCAGTCGCATGCCCCAGGCGGCGCGGCGGTCGAACCGCAGCTCCCGGTTCGTCTCGAAGAAGTGGAAATGCGACGTGACCGCGATCGCGACCGGGCCCAGGTTCTCGACGCGGAGCGCCGGGCCGGCATCGAGCCACGCGGGCTCCGGGTCGCCGGTCAGGTCGGGCGGGCCGTCGCGGGCGACGGGGTGGATGAGGACGACGAGCCGCGGCCCATCGGCGAAGACCGGCTCGAGCTCGATGCGGTCGACCAGCTCCGCCACGCCGTCCAGGACGTCGTCGGGTCCGAGCAGCCCGTAGGCGCGCCGCTCCACCTCGGCGTAGGCGAGCCCGTCGCGGGCGAGCTCCATCGTCTCGTCGGCGATCAGCGCCGTCGCCTCGGCCTGGCTCAGCCGCAGCCCGCGGCCGCGCCGGCGGCGGGCGAGCTCGGCGGCCAGGAAGAGGGCGAGCCGCTCCTGCTCGGACGGGAGCAGCCTCATCCCGTCGCCGCCCGGACGCGGGCTGCCAGCCCGTCGACGTAGAGGTCGATGAGAAGGGTGAACCGGCGGTCGTTGTCGGTGATCGCGTAGTGGTCCGCCACCGCGACCATGTTCGGGAACCGGTCGCCCGGAAGCGCGGTGATGTAGCTCCGCACCATCGCGCCGGCCTCCTCGCCGCGGGGGTGCGACTCGGTGGTCGCGAGATCGCCGCTCTCGTCGATCGTGAACCCGTTGACGATCGAGAAGAGCAGGTGGTGGCCGAGGACGGCGAGGTCGTCGGGCACGCCGCCCGCGCGCAGGACGGCCAGGATCCGCTCGCTGTAGCGGAGCGCGTTCGGCCCCATGGGGATGCGCCCGACCGAGATGCGGACGATGTCGCGGTGGCGCAGGATCGTCGCGCGCATGTCGTGGGCGATCTCCTTCAGCTGGTCGGCCCAGCGCTGCGGCTCGGGATCGGGCACGTGGAGCTCGCCGATGACCTCGTCGAGCACGAGGTCGAGCAGCGCGTCCTTGCTGCCCACGTGCCAGTAGAGCGACGCGGCGCCCGTGCCGAGCTCGTCGGCGAGACGGCGCATGCTGAGCGCGTCGAGGCCGTCGCGGTCGAGCAGCTCGACGGCCGCCTTCACGATCGCGTCGCGGGTGATCGGGTCGCGCCGCCGCCGCTGTCCGCGGTCGGGCGGAAGCCGCTGCCACGGGGGCGGGGGGATGGCCGCTCGATCGGTCACGCCGATCTCAGCCTACCAGTATTCGAACACCGTTTGCATAGAACGATGTACCATGATAGAACGGTGTTCGACAACGCACCTCCCGTGAACCGGAGACCCTTCCATGCACCCCGCACCCCCTCACCCGCCCGATGCCGCCCACCGGCGGCGGTGGCTCGCGGCCGTCGTGATGATCGTGGCCGCGACCGTCGACCTGATCGACGTCACGATCGTGAACGTCGCGCTGCCCACGATCCGCCGCGACCTGCACGCATCCGGCGCCCAGCTCGAATGGGTCGTCTCGGCCTACATGCTCGCCTTCGCCGCGACCCTGATCACGGCAGGAAGCCTCGGCGACCTGCTGGGACGCAAGCGCCTGTTCCTGCTCGGCACCGCCGCCTTCGGGGCCGCCAGCCTGGGCGCGGGCCTCGCCCAGACGGCGAACGAGCTGATCGCCGCTCGCGTCGTCCAGGGCGCCGCCGCGGCGACGATGTCGCCCCAGGTGCTCGCCACATTCCGGGCGATCTTCGCCGGCAAGGAGCGCGGCGCCGCGTTCGGCGTCTACGGCGCGACGCTCGGCTTCGCGTCGGCGGTCGGGCTCATCGCCGGCGGCGTGCTCACCCAGGCGAACCTCTTCGGCTGGGGCTGGCGCACCGTGTTCCTCGTCAACATCCCGATCGTCGTCGGGTCGCTGATCGCGACCGCGATCGTCGTCCCGGAGACGCGGGCACGCTCGCACCGGCGGCCCGATCTGCGCGGCACAGCCGTCCTCACCGCGGCGCTCGTCGCCGTCGTCTTCCCGATCCTCGAGGGGCGGCGGCTGGGCTGGCCGGCGTGGGGGTGGGTGCTTCTGGCGGCCGGGCTCGCGGCGCTCGTCGCCCTGGCGGTCGCCGAGGAGCGGCGCCCGCGCCCGCGGATCGCCCCGCTCCTGCGGCCGCAGCTCCTGCGCCGGCCGGCGTTCACCGCCGGGCTGATCGTGCAGATGGCCTTCTCGACCGGCATGCAGGGGTTCGCGATCGTGTTCGCCCTCTGGGTGCAGACCGGACAGGGCTACTCGCCGGTGCGCGCCGGGCTCACCATGGTGGCCTTCAGCGTCGGGAGCTTCGTCGTGGCGCCGTTCGCCGTCCCGCTCGCGCAGCGATGGGGGAGGCTCGTGTTGGCGGCGGGGGCGCTTCTCATGGCGGCGGGCACGGCCGGGATCGCGGTCGGCGCCCACCACGTCGGCACCGGCACCGGCCCATGGCCGCTCGTCCCCGGGCTGGTCGTGTCGGGAGCGGGCCTCTCGCTGCTCGTCATCCCGCTGGTGAACGTCGTCCTCGCCGCCGTCCCTGCACATGCCGCCGGGGGCGCGTCGGGCCTCTTCGGCACCGCTCAGCAGATCGGCGGCGCGGTCGGGGTCGCCGTCATGGGGGCGATCTTCTTCGGCGACCTCGCCGGCGGCTCGTTCAAGGGCGCCTTCCTCGGCGTGACCCCGTACCTGGTGGCGGTGTACGCCGCCGCCGCGGTGCTCTGCCTGGCGCTGCCGCCGAGGGCGGTCGACGAGGACTCCGCGCTCGAGGCCGAGGACGAGGACGGCCCGGCCGCGTATCCGGTCCAGGAGGGCGTCGCCGCCTGACGCATCGACCGGGGGCGCCGGCGCCGTCCGCCGGCGCCCCCGAATATTGCGTTTGTGTTGTGTCAGGGCCGCAGACCTGTCAAACGTCCGGCCGGATGCCGATATTCGTGGAGAGAACGCTGCATCCACACGCGAAACCGAACCGGAACCATGCTCACCAGCCTCACGAACCAGCTCGCCCTCATCGCCGCCGTGTACGGCGTCGTCTCCTCGCTCTCGCCGATGCTCCAGATCGTCCGCATGCGCCGGGCCGGCTCGTCGGACAGCCTCTCCCGCAGCTACGTCATGATCGGCGCCGGCGGCTACCTGATCTGGTTCGCGTACGGCCTCTCCCTCGGGAACATGCCGCTGATCGTCTGCGACGCGATCGGGGCCGCCATGCAGCTGACCGTCCTCTGGTGGGCGTACCGGCTCGACGAGCGCCCGCAGGCGGCGTAGCGCCGGCTAGCGGCCGGCGACCCATGCGACGATGTCGCGCCAGTGGTCGGCGAGCGCGTGGCCCGCGCCCGGGATGAGCTCGAAGCGCGCGTTCGGGAGCCGCTCGCCCAGGTAGGCGCAGTGCGCCCGCGGCACGAGCACGTCGAGCTCGCCCTGCCACAGCCGCGTCTCGCGTGTCGCGTCGGAGAGCGGGAAGCCCCAGCCGGTTGAGAACGCCCGGTCGTCGTCGACCCAGCCGCGCGATCCCTGGCGCACCGACTCGAGGATCGACTCCCGCCCGATCGCCCGCTGCTCCGGGCGGCGGAACACCTCCTGGTCGGGCGCCGGCAGATGGGTCACGATCTCCTCCAGGAGCGCGTCCGGATCGCGTTGTGCCAGCTCGACGAACGGCTGCACGAAGGCGGCCACCGCCTCCTCGGACTCCTTCGCCGCCGCGAACTCGTCCAGGTTCAGCTGGTCCATGCCCGCGAGGAAGTCGAAGTCCGGGTCGTCGGAGGGGGCGGCCCCGACGACGACGCCGACGCGGGTGACGCGCGCCCCCAGCCGGGCCGAGCAGGCGAGCGCATGCGGGCCGCCGCCCGACGTCCCCACGACCGCGAGGCGGTCGATCCCGAGATGGTCGGCGATCGCGGCCACGTCGGCAGCGGCGTCGACGACCCGCCTGCCCCGCTGCGGGTCGGACTCGCCGTAGCCGGGCCGGTCGTACGTGACCATGCGCACGCCGAGCTCGGCGAGGATGCCGTCCTCATCCGGGTGGCGGTCGAGGCGCGAGCCCGGCGTCCCGTGGTGGCTCACGACCGGCATCGCGGCCGGATCGCCGTTGTCGCGGTAGGCGAGACGGCGGCCGTCCGCTGTCCGGACGTGGCCGGTACGGGGCTCCCCCGTCACGCGAAGCCGGCCTGGCGCCCGCCGCTCAGCCGAACCCAGCCGGCCATCTACCGGTGGCGCTCGCGCTCGGCCGACGCCGCGTGGATCGCGTCGCGGAAGGCGGGGCGCGCCCGCAGGAGCTCCCCGAACGTCGCCTCGTCGACGACGCCGACGTCGACCGATGTCCGGGCGCGCGCCGTGGCGTTCCGGGCGAGCGCGTAGCCGGGTCCGGGGTCCATCGCCGCCAGCTCGCCGAAGAACGCTCCCGGGCCGAGCTCCGCGACCGGCTCGCCGTCGCGCAGGACGAGGACCGTGCCCTGGAGGATCACGAAGAAGTCGGTGCCGATGTCGCCCTGGGTGACGATCGCGCTCCCCGGCGGGTACGACCTGCGCCGCAGCGCCGCGGCCACGACGGTGCGGTCGGCCTCGTCGAGCTTCTCGAGCAGCGGGCTTTCGGCGTGGACGGTCATCTGCCGGGTTCGGACATTATCGCAACGATCGCTACGAGTGCCAGCCGCGGATTCAGTGCGCGACGGCCGCGGCCGTCGACACGACCAGCGCGGCGGCGAGGCCGATGTTGGCCCGGCGCGAGCGAACGGGGTCGCGGAGCGCCGGGGCAACCCATGCGGCGGCGATGAGCCAGATGACGTTGATCGCGACGACCATGGCGGCCAGCGCGACCACCTTGATCCCGGAGTCGACCAGCGTGTGCGTCGCGATCCGCGCGCTGACGAAGACCGCGGCGATCGCCACCCATGCCTTCGGGTTGGCGACGCCGAGGAGCAGCCCGCCGGCGAGCGAGGGCGCCGGCCCGTCGCCGTCGACCGCCCGCAGCGGCGGCGCGGTCGCGATGTGGTAGGCGAGGTAGAGGATGTACGCCGCGGCGACGCCGAGGAAGAGCGGGCGGACGCCCGGAACGGCGAGCAAGGCGCCGGTCACGCCGGCGGCCACGAGGACGAGCACGAGGATCGTGCCGACGATGATCCCGGCGAGGTAGCGGCCCGAGCGGCGCACGCCGAACGCGACGCCGGTCGCCGTGAGGCTGATCGTCGCCGGGCCGGGGCTGCCCATGATCGCGAGCGACGTGATCAGGAGCCCCGGGAGGGCCGACCAGCGGATCGAGGACGTCACGAGTATGAAAGCCATGCGAATCCGTAGACTGGGGATCGTGTCGGAGACGCTAACCACGGCCGACGCCGGTCGTCTTGAACGATCGTGCGGCCGCGACACGATCCGGGTCGGCGCGGGGGCGCCCGGGATCGAGCGGGTCGAGGCGCGCTTCGGCGGCCCCGCGTTCTCGCTGCACCGCCACGACACATACGCGATCGGGATCACCACGGCGGGCGTGCAGCAGTTCCGGTACCGCGGCGCCCGCCGCATCTGCCTGCCGGGCCAGCTCCACTTCCTCCACCCGGACGAGCTGCACGACGGCGGCCCGGCGACGCCGGACGGCTTCGCCTACCGGATCGCCTACGTCGAGCCGGCGGTGGTGCGGGCGGCGCTCGGCGGCCGGCCGCTGCCGTTTGCGGCCGAGCCGGTATGCGATCCGTCTCCGGCGACCGCTGGGCTGGTCGGGCTGCTCGACGATATCGACGAGCCGCTCGACGAGCTC
>JBKPMQ010000282.1:0-6359 GCA_046732235.1 Actinomycetota bacterium | reverse complement strand
GTCTTCACGCGGGATGGGCGCGTCCTGCGGATGGGCGACACCCTCGTCCAGCCCGCGCTCGCGGCGACGCTTCGCCGGTTGGCCGAGAACGGCGCCGACGAGCTCTATCGCGGCGAGACCGGCGCCCGGCTGATTGCGGGCCTCGCCGGCCTCGGGTGCCGGCTGACCGGCGCCGACCTGGCCGCCCATGAGGCGGATGTGGAGCCGGCGCTGCGCCACACCGTGGGCGGCCTCCAGCTGCACACCATGGGGGCGAACTCGCAGGGGTTCTGCCTCCCGCAGATCCTGGCGGCGGTCGCCCACCTCGGCCTCGACGATCCTCTCGGCGCCCAGGCGCCGATGCTCGCGAGCATCTTGCGCGAGTCGGCGCGCGACCGCGACACCCACCTGGCCGACCCGGCCGCGATGAGCCGGCCGGTGGAGGCGATGCTCACGCCCGAGCACATCGCGAGCCTGGCGGAGCGGGCGGCGGCCTCGGCCGCGCGGCCCGAGATGACCACGCCGGCCCACGGCGACACGATCGCGGTCGTCGCCGCCGATGCGAACGGCCTCTCGGTCTCGCTGATCCAGAGCATCTTCTCCGGCTTCGGATCCGGGGTGCTCGAGCCCGAGACCGGGATCCTGCTCCACAACCGCGGTGCATGCTTCTCGTCCGACCCGTCCAGCCCGAACGCGCTCGGCCCGCGCAAGCGGCCCCTGCACACGCTCATGCCGCTCGTCGGGACGCGGGACGGCCACGCCGCCTGGGTGGCCGGGACCATGGGCGGCCGCGCCCAGGCCCAGATCCATGCCCAGATGCTGCTGCGGCGGGGGGCAGGCGCCGACGTCGCGACGGCGGTCTCCGCGCCGCGCATGATCGTGGGCGATCTCGAGCTCGGCGGCCGCGGCGTCGCCGTCGAGGAGGACCTCGCCGCCGCCCGCGAGGCGTTCGCACGGGCCGGGATCGAGCCGGACGTGATGTCGCGGCTGAGCGAGGCCGCCGGGCACGCGCACGCGATCGTCCCGGTCGGGGACGGGACCTTCGAGGCGGCGTCCGATCCGCGCAGCGACGGGGCGGCGGTCTGCTCGTGAGCGCCGCGCCTCCCGGGGCCGACCCGCTGCTCGACGTCTCCGGCCTGCACGTCGAGCTCGTGATCGAGGGGCAGCTGCGGCCCGTGATCCACGAGGTGTCGCTGCAGATCCGGGCGGGCGAGGCGGTGGGGCTCGTGGGCGAGTCGGGCTCCGGCAAGTCGATGACCGCCCGCGCGATCGCGCGGCTGCTCCCCGCGGGCGCGAGCGTCCACGGCCGCATCTCGTTCGCGGGGCGGCAGGTGCTCGACATGAGCCCCCGCGACCTGCGCGGCTACCGCACGGACGGGATCGCGATGATCTTCCAGGATCCGCGGGCGCACACGAACCCCGTGCGCCGTATCGGCGACTTCCTGACGGAGGCGCTACGGACGTCCAAGGGCATGCGCGAGGACGAGGCCAGGCGGCGCGCGGTCGCGACGCTGGCCGAGGTCGGGATCGAGGACGGCGCGCGCCGCATGCGGCAGTTCCCCCACGAGCTCTCGGGCGGGTTGCTGCAGCGGGTGATGATCGCGGCGGCGCTCCTGGCGGAGCCGCAGCTGCTGCTCGCGGACGAGCCGACGACCGCCCTCGACGTCACCACCCAGTCCGAGGTGATGGCCATCCTCGACGAGCTGCGCCGCGAGCGCGGCCTCGCCATGCTCTTCATCACCCACGACCTCGAGCTCGCAGCCGCCGTCTGCGACCGCACGTGCGTCATGTACGCCGGCTCGATCGTCGAGGAGCAGTCGAGCGCCGGCCTGAACGCCGACCCGCTGCACCCCTACACCGCCGCCCTGCTCGCCGCGCGGCCGCGCATGGACGCCGCCTCAGGGCGCCTGGCGGCGATCGCCGGCCGGCCGCGGTCGGCGTTCGAGGCGCCGGCAGGGTGCGCGTTCGCCGACCGCTGCCCGTATTGCGAGCCGCCCTGCACGGCTGAGCAGCAGGTGCTGCGCCCGTTCGGCGGCGGCCTCGTGCGCTGCCGCCGGGCCGAAGAGGTGCACGACGACCTGCGCGCCCTGAGCGAGAAGGCGGGCGCCCGTGGCTGATTCCGTGCTCGAGGTCGAGCGGCTGCGCAAGGTGTTTCGGGTGCGCGGAGCCGCCCGCGGCGAGGAACTCGTCGCCGTGGACGACGTCAGCTTCACCGTCGGGGAGGGCGAGTCGCTGGCCGTCGTCGGCGAGTCCGGCTCGGGCAAGACGACGCTCGCGCGGATGCTGGTCGGCCTCGAGACGCCCACGTCCGGGAGGATCTCGGTGGCGGGCGCCGACAGAAGCGCGCCGGCCCGGCGGGCGTCCGAGCGGCGCCGGCGCGGCCGCGAGACCCAGATCGTGTTCCAGGATCCCTACAGCTCGCTCGATCCGCGGCAGACGCCGGCCTCGTGCATCGACGAGGTCCTGCGCCTGCACTTCGACCGCACGGCGGACGAGCGCGCCGCCCGGGTGGCCGAGCTGGCCGACCAGGTGGGCCTGGACGAGCGCCAGCTGAACGCCCTCCCCGGCGCCCTCTCGGGCGGCCAGCGCCAGCGGGTCGCGATCGCCCGCGCCCTGGCCGCAGAGCCGCGCGTCCTCCTGCTCGACGAGGCGGTCGCATCCCTGGACGTCTCGATCCAGGCCCAGATCCTGAACCTGCTCGCCGACATCCGGGCGGCGACCGGGATCAGCTACGTCCTGATCAGCCACGATCTCGCCGTCGTCCGCCAGATCACGGACTCGACGATCGTCATGCAGCGCGGTGTCGCGGTCGAACAAGGTACGACTACCGATATCCTCGACGCGCCCAAGCACCCGTACACGCAGCTCCTGCGCGGGAGCGTGCCCGGCCCCGGGTGGAAGCCCGCGCGGCGCAGCCGGAACGGCGGTGGGCTGAGCTAGCGTGGCGCCAGAGGGCAAGGGAGCACTCGAGGCGCGGTACCGCGCGCGCAGCCTCTGGCTCGACGGGATCGACTCGCCGCTCGCGCCCCGGCCGTCGTTGCCCGGCGACGTCGACTGCGACGTCGCGATCGTCGGCGCCGGCTTCACCGGCCTGTGGGCCGCGTACCACCTCGCGCGCGCCCGGCCGGACATGCGGATCGTCGTTTGCGAGCGCGAGATCGCCGGATTCGGGCCCTCCGGCCGCAACGGCGGCTGGGTCTCGGGCGGGCTGATCGGCAGCGCGGACACCTATGCCAAGGAGGCGGGCCGCGACGCGGTGCTGCGCGCCTACCGCGAGACCTACGCGGCCGTCGACCACGTCGGCGAGGCCGTCGAGCGCGAGGGCATCGACTGCGGCTTCCGCAAGGGCGGATCGCTGTTCGTCGCAACCACGAAGCCGCAGCTGGCGCGGCTGCGGGCCCGCCGGCGCGAGCTCGAGGCGGTCGGTCTCGGCGAGGAGGACTCGCGCGTCCTCGGGCCTGAGGAGTCGAACGCGGTCGTCGGCGTCGAAGGCTGCCTGGAGGCGTCCTTCTCCCCGCACTGCGCCCGGGTCGACCCGGGCCGCCTCGTCCGCGGCCTGGCGGATGCCTGCGAGCGGCTCGGCGTCACGATCCACGAGCGCACGCCGGTCACCGGGCTCGGCCCGCGCCGGCTGGTGACGCCGCACGGCACGGTCCACGCCGACGCCGTCCTGCAGGCGACGGAGTCCTACTCCGTGCAGCTGCCGGGCCAGCGGCTGCGCTACCTGCCGCTCTACTCGCTCATGATCGCCACGGAGCCGCTGCCGCAGCACGTGTGGGACGAGATCGGCTGGACGGACGGGGTCGTCGTGAGCGACATGCGCCACCTGTTCTTCTACGCGCAGCGCACGCGCGACGGCCGGATCGCGATCGGCGGGCGCGGCGCCCCGTACCGGCTGCGCCGCCCGATCGACTCCGGGAACGAGCGCAACGGCGAGGTGCGAGCGCGGCTTGAGCGGGTGATCCGGCGCCACTTCCCCGCCGCCGCCTCGGCCACGATCACGCACCACTGGGGCGGCCCGCTCGGCGTCCCCCGCGACTGGTCGATGGCGGTGCACTTCGACCGCGAGACCGGGTTCGGCTGGGCGGGCGGCTACGCCGGGCACGGCGTGGTCGCCTCGAACATCGCGGGGCGGACGCTCGCCGACCTCGTGCTCGGCAACGACACCGACCTCGTGCACCTCCCCTGGGTCGGCCATCGCAGCCGCCGGTGGGAGCCCGAGCCGTTGCGCTTCGTCGCCTCGCGCGCGATCGTTCGCATCCTGGGGAGCGCCGACCGCAGCGAAGACACGACCGGCAAGACGGCCCGGCGTACGCGGCTGCTCGCCCCCGTGCTCCCGCCGCACTGACTGCGCGGTCAACCCGAGCGGTCGAGCGACACGACCACGCCTTCGCCGTCTCGCCGGACCGTGTAGGTGCGCACGCGCATGTGCTCGTCGACCGGGCAGATGCCGGTCGCGATGTCGAAGTCCCACTTGTGCCAGGGGCAGCGGATCAGCGTGCCCTCCGGGCCCAGGTCGAGCGTCCCGTCCGGCCGGCGCTCGATGCCGGTCACCACCTGGCCGGAGGAGCACAGCGGCGCACCGCGGTGGGGACAGCGGTCGGCGAGCGCGTGGATCTCGTCCCCGAGCCGGATCACGCCGATCCGGTGATGGCCGATCTCCACCATCGCGATCCGGCCCGGCGGGGGCAGGTCGGCGGCCGCAATCCGCACCTCTCGCACCCGCTCGCGGCTCATGCGGTGACCGGGATGCTCAGCCGGAAGAGCTCCGCGGCGTTCCTGAACGCGACCGCCTCACGGGCCTCCTCGGGCAGCAGGCGCAGCACGTGGGTGGGCTCGTCGAAGTCCCAGTGCGGGTAGTCGCTCGCGAACATGAGCGTGCGCTCGGGCCGCAGGTGGCGGATCACGGGCCAGAGATCCTCGCCCTCCGGCGGGGTCTCGATCGGCTGCGTGGTGAACCGGACATGCTCCCAGACGTACTCGCTGGGCAGCCTCCGGCAGTGCGGCACCTCGCTGCGGCACGCCTTCCAGTCCGCGTCCAGCCGCCAGAGGTAGCCGAGGAACGGGACGACGCCGCCCTCGACCATCACCATCTTCGCCCCCGGGAACCGCTCGAACACGCCGGAGAGCAGTACGGAGGTGAAGTGTCCGTACATGCCCGAGCCGCAGAGGACGTGGTACTCCGTGTAGGTGTCGGGCTGGCCGGCGGAGGTGATGGGCGGGCTGATCCCGACGCCGTCGAAGTGCGTGTGGACGGCGACCGGCAGCTCGAACTCGGCCGCCGCCTGCCAGATCGGGTCGTAGATCGGGTTCCCGTACGGCGCGCGGGCGCCGCCCGGCAGGAACACGCCAACGAACCGGTCGTCGGCGGCCCGGCGGCGGATCTCGGCGGCCGCCTCCGCCGGGTGTTGCGCCGCGACCACGATCAGCGCGCGCAGGCGGGAGTCCTCCGAGAGCCAGTGCTCGACGAGCCACTCGTTGTAGGCGGACGCAAGCCGGGCGCCGAGGTTGGCGTTCGGGATGATGGAGAACGCCGCCGCCTCGTCCGGTGTGAGGATGCCGTACGTGACGTCGTAGTGGTCGAGCAGGAGCCGCCGGACCGTGTCGAGCCCCTGGCCGGGGATCTGGCGTCCGACGGTGACCTCGCCCGCGTCGTAGGCGTCCTTGCGGACCCAGCCGGTCGGGTGGTACCAGGGGTAGCTCGGCATGGCCAGGCCGTTCACGCCCGAGTGCGTGACCAGCTCCCGGGTGGGGCCGTCGAGGAAGGGCACCAGCTCGAGCAGGTTCTCGTACCCGACGTGCACGTCGCAATCGATCAGCATCACGTGTCCTCCTGCTTGGCGTCGACCGGAGTGCGGGCGAGAGGACTCGAACCTCCACGGCCAGGGCCACCGGCTCCTAAGGCCGGCGCGTCTACCAGTTCCGCCACGCCCGCGCGTGGGCGAAGTATCCTACGACGCAACGCGGTGGCCGTAGCTCAGCTGGTGGTAGCCCCTGGTTGTGGTCCAGGAGGTCGCGGGTTCGAGTCCCGCCGGTCACCCTCGGTAGGTGAGCTCCCAGGGGAGGGATGGAGCAGCCACAGCCGCAGAGCGAGGACCCGCGCGGCCGCCCGCCGCGCTCGCCGGTCTATTACGTCCAGGTCCACCGCGACGCGGCGCCGCCTGGCGACTGGATCGCCGTGGACGTCGCCGAGGACAGGCGCGAGGCGGCGCGGATCGCGGCCGTCGCGGTGCGCGGGTTCCAGGATGCCCGCGGCGAGCCGGCGCGCGTCCGCGTGATCGGCTCGACCGAGCTGCTCCGCCAGGGCGGCCAGGAGGCGATCAACCGCGCCGCCCGCGATCTGTGCGCGGCGGGCAACAGGCCGGACCGACGGTAGGCGC
>JBKPMQ010000281.1:0-12625 GCA_046732235.1 Actinomycetota bacterium | reverse complement strand
GACCCTGCACTTGCCGGCTATCCCGCTCGGGAACAGCGATCACCTACAGAGCGGCGATCATCTGAACATTCTCGGATACCCGGGGAACGGCGGCGGCTCTCAACGGGCCATCAACTACTCCCAGGGTTCGGTGTCGGGGTTCCTGCCGGACCGCCTCTTGAAGACCGACGGAGCCTGGGTATAGACCGACGCCGCGATCGCACATGGCAACTCGGGCGGACTTGCGGCAGACGATCACGGCCGGCTGGTTGGAATCCCGACCCGTCTTGCGTTCGATCTTCAGGGGGGCCGACCCAAGGCCGGCTGCGAGCGATCAACGCCGCCATGCCGGGCATCGCGGCAGCGAGCAAGGGCGACCGTATGCTAGCCCTTACCTGGTTCCGGCGACGAACAAGGAGCGGTGGACGCTGGCGAGTTGGGGGACGACATCCGGATGTAGCAGCAATTCGACCACCAACTACCCCGCCGACACGCAGGAACTCGAGCCCCGATGGCGCGTTCCGGGAATGGCCGCCGGAGAGAACTACTGGGCTGGCGTCTACTACTTAGGTGACGACGGCAGCGGGAAACCGGCACTCGTCAACCACCACGTTGGTACATGGAGGCCGGGCTGGGAAAGACGACGCCCTGTCTCTCAACACCCGCGTTCGTGCTCTTCGACGATGGCACTTCAGCGGGACCCGGTGTCTACGAGGCCGAGGTTGGCGTCGGACGAACTACCACCTCGTAGCCACGGCGAAAGTGGACGTTGGGACATCCGGCACTCCCTGAAGGGTTGTCCGCCCGTGGTTGATCCCACCTCGTCCAGCAATGATCGGAGATCTCGGTTCGCGTCTCTAGATTCGGCGCCGGCACGTTTCGGCGGAACGACCACACCCACACGGGAGCGTGCTCCGGTAACAACGCGCTGGGCTCAGCGGAACATACCTGTAGCGGCGACGGGGCCTGACCGAAGGCGTGCTGAGCGCGTGGGCCGGGGCTGCCGGAGCGAGAGTTTCCAACCGCGCGCCTTCGTCCTCCGTGACGCTCCTATGACTCGGACCGCGCCCTCGCGTGGCAGGAAGTCTCTCGTCTCTCCTGTTAAGTCTCCGAGGAAGCGGCCTAGTGAACATCTTGAGGATAAGACTCCGTCAGCCACTTCCCACCGCTCAACTTCGCCTGCATCACGCCTAAGGGCTTGGCCTATGCGGTCTCGGCCCGAGCCAGCAACTCTTCCCCCTCCTGGACATATGCCGTTGCGCCGACCCGTCGCCAGAACGCGAGGCTTTTCGCCAACTCGACCTCGCCCTCCACTTGGTGGCCCTGCTGCATCAGTTGCGTTCCCGCTTGCAGCAGGGCGAAGGCTCGGTCAGGTATGGCTTCGATTCGGTGGTAGATGGCGGCGGCGTCGCGGTAGTCACGGCTGGTAATGGCGAGGGCGGCGTGCAGCCACGGCGTCTTCAGATGAGCTTTGGCTGCAGCCTTCTGGAATGGCTCTGTGACGCCAAGAGTGTGGCTTGCGTAGGCGAAGGCTCCCAAGGCCCATTGCCCCCATAGCTCCCCGCGCCAACGATCGAGGAGCTCCCTGGCGACCGCTTTCGCCTCGCCCAAGCGGCTGCAGGCGACGAGGTTCGCTGCGTAGAGCGCCAGCGCCGGGATGATGACTTGCATCTCACCGGTTCGCCGGCCCGATTCCACGATGGCCTCCAGGTCGCTCGTTGCGTCGGCTGGAGAAATGAGTACGGCGCGTAACTGGCTTCGGACCAGGCGGACCAGCGGTTCGGCGCGGGCGGACGCGGGTGTGTGAGAGTCGAGCAGCTCGTCTGCTGTCCGCGTCGCCGCCTGCCAATCTCCAGAGTAGTACCAGTCGCGGACCTGCAGCGACTGGGCGATCGTCAGCCAGAACGGCGAGCCGAGCGTCTCGGCACGGTGCTTCACTTCGGGGATCAACTGTCTTGCTCCGGCCAACTCGCCGAGGTCTCCCTCGTTCTCCGCCACGTTGGCGTAAACGATGATCGCGTCCGGCGAGTGGGTCTCCCCGGCAAGAGCGACTCCGCGTAGCATGTCGTCGCGTCCACCGAGCTCCCCGCGTTGCAGCTTCGCAATCCCGATCCACATCCAGGCATGCGCCGTAATCACCGTGAGCCCGAGCTGTTCGGCAATCGTCAGCGCGTCCTGGCTGAGCCGGATTCCGGCGTCATAGTCAGCCTCGTCAAGGATCAGCGCGGCTGCCAGGCTGGCCAGCGCGTATCCCTTCGGCCATGAAGCGGGCGCATCCGCGAGCAACTCGACAGCGCGGCGCATATGCAGAAGCTCTTCGGCCGGATCACCGCCGATATTTCCTGAGTACGAGCCGATCATCGTTTCCGCTTCCGCCGCTCGCTCAACGTCCCCACATGCGACGAGCGCATCGCGGGCGAGAATGAGCGCTTCCGGATGGGCATCCTGCTGGCGGAACTGCGCCTTCCCCAACCCGAACATGACCTGTGCTCGATCGGGAGCATCGTCTGGCCACATGTCGAGCGCCTTGGCATAGAACGTCGCGGCCGCGGCGAAAGCGTTCAGCGCTAGCGCATGATCGCCTGCTTCGCGCAGCGCCAGGCGAGTCCGCTCGGCGAGGGTGGTTGTCTCTTGTCCGCTGAGGCGTGCGTAGTCGAGTCCGGCCAAATAGTGATGGGCCAGCAATTCGACCCGATCGGCACGATCACCCGCCAGCGATTCGATCCAGGCCGCCGCCCGCTCGTGCTTCTCCGCTCGCACCGCGCGCACGATCCCCGAGTAGACCACATCGCGGATGAGGGCGTGCTGGAAGGCATACTCGGCTTCTCCTTCCACTGAGGTTACGCGTTCTGGGCGCATGAACCCCTTTTGCGACAGCCGATGGAGGTGCTCTTCCACCGCCCAACGACCACGACCAGCGATGTGCGCTACCGCGCCGACCCACGCTACCTTTCCGATCACCGACGCATCCTGAAGAATCGCCTTCTCGTCCAACGCCAGTGAGTCCACGCGAGCTGCGACAAGGCCCTGCACCGTTTCAGGCATCGGCAGCTGCTCACCTGCCCGGAGCGCCCAACCTCGATCGTTTCGGAGAAGAAGGCCTCGGTCGATCAGCATGCGCACATACTCCTCCGCATACAGCGGATTGCCCTCGGCCCGCTCCAGCAGCGCCGACTGGGTCTCGGCGGGAAGCACAGCCTGCTCCAACAGCGCGGCGACCAAGCGCGCCGTGTCCGCCTCGGATAGCGGCGAGAGCGCCACGCGCAAGGTGCTTGCGGTTCCTGCTCCGAACGCCTTTCGCCGCTCCAAGAGCTCGGGTCGTGTCGTCGCAACCACCAACAGCGGCACGCCCGCTGCCCACTCGACCAGATGATCGAGGAAGTCGAGGAGCGCCTCGTCGGCCCAGTGCAAATCCTCAAACACGAGCACTGTTGGGCGCTGCTCTGCCAATACCTCAAAGAACCGCCGCCACGCCGCAAACGCCTCGGCCTGCCGATCCCCGGATAACTCCTCGGCAGTCTCCAATCCGACGAGTGGACGCAGATGACCCTCCACCCACACCGAGTCCCGCTCGTTGGAAATCAGATCACGCACAGCCCGACCGAGCTTGCCGGCGGCCGCTTCGGCCGCATCCGAGTCAAGAATCCCCGCCTGCGCCTTGACCATCTCCCCCAACGCCCAAAACGCCACACCATCTCCATACGCAAGGGAACGACCGTGCCGCCAGGTCGTCAAGTCAGGATCGTCCTCGACCCGGCGAAAAAATTCCCACACCAACCGGCTCTTACCAATCCCCGGCACCCCCATCAGGGTCACCAACCGCGGCGTCCGCTCTGTACGTGTGCGCTCAAACACCTCCCACAGCAGGCGCACTTCCTGTTCCCGCCCGACCAACGCCGTGGACGAGGCCTGCCGCACATCAGTACCCAGTCGCGACCGCGCCTGCCTGGCCACCCACACCGGCACCGGGTCGGCCTTGCCCTTCGCTGTGATCGGCTCAGCCACGTCGTACTCGATTGCCCGATCGGTGGCTCGGTAAGTCACCTCACCCACCAAGACACCGTCCACGGGCGCGGCCGACTGAAGGCGCGCCGCCGTGTTCACAACGTCCCCCGATGCCATCCCCTCACCTTCAGAGGGCCGAGCGCCCAGCGCGACCAGCGCCTCACCAGTGTTCACACCAATTCGCACGTGCAGATCAAGCCCGGGATTGTCCTCACGGAGGCGAGCCACCGCGTGCTGGATCGAGAGGGCTGCTCGCACGGCCCGCTCCGGGTCATCTTCGTGAGCGGTAGGCGCCCCGAACAGGGCCATCACCGCATCGCCGATGAACTTCTCCACCGTCCCCCCAAACCGCTCCAATTCCCCGCGGAGGAGTTGGTGGTAGGGCTGAAGCGTGCCGCGCACATCCTCCACATCCATCGCCTCAGAGCGACTCGTGAAGCCGACCAGGTCGGCAAACAGCACAGTCACGACCTTTCGCTCCTGGCGCGGCACCGAGGCAGCAAGCGGAGCGCCACAGGCGAGGCAGAACCTCGCCCGGTCGGGGTTATCCTCCCCACACGCCGCGCAAACCGGCATTGGGAGAGTCTAGGAAACGGCCGTGGGCACGTCCAGCAACGCAGCAACCCAGGAGTGCCCGCGGGCGAAGCGGATAGGAGGCGGCCCAGGAACTACGACAGGTGGCTCCTGCAGCACGCTGAGCAGAACTGCAAGTCTCGCTCGACGCTCAAGGCGATCCGGTCGAGCCGAGGGTGTCCGTGCTCCGCGTCTCACCGGGGGGACACATTGACGGGCTGCCGTTCGACTACCAGGATTCCGTCCTCACCACCGTCCTCACGCCTGACGCCGATCTCGCGAAGGTTGGCGCTGCCGACTGAGCAGCCTCGGTGCTGAGCTGAGGGTCGCCACGCCTCTGTACCCAACAGAGCCCTCCGTGCCCTCCCGCATGGCAGCTGGAGCCGGCCTTCTCGCCTGGCCAACGCCTGCACGGAACAACGCCAGCACACGATCGTGATCGCTGGGGGACATCGTCGCGGCGCTGAACGGCTGCAGCTACGGCAGGAGGCGTCTCGACACGAGCGGGTGGCGTGCACCCCGCGCGGAGTCAAGGGGGAGACCGTCGGGGCTAGAGCGTTGATCCCCCTCCAGGTTCCCGACGGTCTCGGGTGGCGTACGGAGCCGGCGGGAGTGAGCAGCCTGCGCCGCTCCGGACGCGCCGCCGCGCACAGGCCGGCACGTGGTCCTGGCGCGGTCGGACGGGTGGAAGTGTACGCCCAATCACCATCAAATGCCCGTCTGAGCCGAGACAGCGTGTTTTGGCCCCGGCGATTCCCACCAACAAATCGGCGACCGTCTTGCAAGCCACGGCGGCTCGTCGAGCGGTCCCCGTGCAAGCCGTGCCATCCGTCTTGATTGCGCCCCCTGCTTCTCCAATCAGTGCCCACTCACACCACGTCCTCGGTGGGCGTCTTTCGACGTATCGGGCGCCCTCGTACGATGGTGGTATGCCTGCCGCGCGCCGGATCGTCGACCTGCGAGAATCTTCTTGTCATGAGTGCGGCGCGCCGTTGACATGGACGCCTGCATCGGATGCATCGTCGGGCTCACGTGGCGCAGCCGCGCGTGCGATTGAGGCATCGGCTATTTCAGCCGCTGACTGGGAGGCGGGGTGCGTGAAGTGCGGTCAGGCATACCTCACGCGCTTGTATTCGGCTCGTGGTGGTTCACCGGGAACGGCGCAGAGCTGAGGCACTTTGCGAGGCGATGGACCGACCGCGTACGTCGGTGACCGGGGCGTGGACCTAGCCGGTGCTGTGGTAACCGCTGCGGTGCCGGCTTCTGCCCCGGCTGCATCCTGATGACGGTCTCCGGTGCCGCCCTCCCGAGGCTCCGCTGCCTGGCCAGCCAGGTCGTGCTTGCCACTCAAAATGACACTCACGCCTACGAATCGGTCTCCCAGATTCAAATCTGCCTCAAACTTCAAACCCGGTAGGCGGTGCGCCGGCACGCCGGTGCCACTTGCACGCAAGGCGCCTCTATTCCGGCCCGACCTCGCGGTGTTCATAACCGAGAAGGGGATCGTTTCCCCCGCAAAAAGCGGCATTCGCGCCAGTCGCGCGCCAGCCGGGGCGTGGTCATCGGGAGGCATCTCGAAGCCACACACGATCACGGCGGAAACGTCCACCGTGTCAGCGGTTCGGTCGCCGAGACCGCGAAGAAGGTGTTTCGCCCTCTAGATCAGGTAGATGCAGTCGAGTGGCTGCACGCAGCTTCGAACCGCCGTTCCGGACCCAGCCGGCCGACGGGTGGTCGCCTTGCCGCCGCGCGGCTTATCGCGCGCGTCGAAGGGCGCCGATTAGGCCGCCGCGGCGACGCCATGCGAAGCGCAGGAAGGCAAGGGCGAGCTTGGTACGAAGCAGTCGCAAGAGCAGCATCCTGCAGTCGCATGTTCCCCGGACGCCGCGGCGTCATTCACGGTCGGGTTCGCCGCGGCGAAGAGTCACGCGGCACCCGAAGTGCGTTGATGTGTCCGAGTAGGTGCGCCCGGCCCGTCCCGCCGCTGCCCTGGCTGCGACCTTTCAGCGGTGTGCGCCAGGGAGTGGCGCGATCGGAGCGCGGGAGTCGGCTTCGCCATGCCCCGAGCCGGAAGCTCGCTGGCGGTGCTGGCGCACACGGCCGCTGACCTCGATGCCCGGCGTCAGCGGTACCGGCAAGCCCAGCGACCCGGAGCGAAACAGCGTGTCAATGAATTCAACGCCGGCGTACTCCACATCGATGGTCAGCTCCCTGCCTGCCTCAGCGGGGCGTGCCGCTAGGAATCTCCGTCAGGAACCTCCGTCTCGAGCTCCTGGTCGCCAAGTGCATCGTCGAGGGTGTCGTAGAGGGGTAGGACGGGGTCGAGACCGGTCATCGTCAGCATGTCGCGGGGCTGCGTGTGGGGGGCGACGATAAACCGGATCTTGGGCGGCGTATCGGCCTGGTGGACGGTGACGAGCACCCGCACAATGGTGCTGTCCATGAACGTGACTGCAGTCAGGTCGACGACGATGATGCCAGCCTCCGGCCTGGCCTCGTCGAGAAGATCGCGCGCAAGATCGGCCGTTGCAAGGTCATGCTCGCCACGGAACGAAACAATCCAGACGGCGCCGTAGCGCTCGACGGTGATCTGCCCCCGCTGCGGAGAGGCTTCGTCGTTGTTCATCGGTCGCTTCGCGGCACAGACTTACGCCGTGCCCGCGAGGGATAAGAGGAGCGACCACCGTCCCCCTGGTTGGACGGCAGCCGCTCTCGCGTCGACGACCTTGTCACCAGCGGGTGACGGTCCCTGGAACCGTCTTCGGGGCGGTTGTACGACGCGGCTCGAAACCCGGGTTAGAGGCCAAATCGGTCGCCGGCCGACTTCGCGATGTCATCCGGGTCGACGCCGAACTTCCTCAGGAGATCACCATGCTGCTCAGGGTCGACCTGGTCGGGCAGCTCGTCGGCCGCCTTCGCACGGTCGCCGCCACGCTTCTGGATCTCCTCCAGAACTGTCTGCTTATCGAGCTCCACAAGACTCCCTTCCGTGTCGTGCGCCACGCGGCGGAAACGGGTGGTTTCCGAACGAGGGGCACTACCTGATCTCGCCGTCCTAGGACGGCGGCGTGCGGCGTGCGTTCCCTGGCGACGAGGGGCTGAAACGGTGCCGGCCTTCGACGACATCCTCCGGCCGGGGGAAGCCGAGGTTCGCCCGCCTCTACCGCGCCCAAAGCCGGCGCGGTCTATCAAGGGGCACGGGCGGCCGATCCGCAAATGTGCTGCCTTCCGTGCGGGTGGGCGTCCAACGCCCACGCCGTAGACTGAATACATGGAGAGCCAGCCGGATCAAGATTCGAGCGCACTGGCGGTTGTGGCGTGACCGCGTCTGGGCGGCGCGACAGTCGCTCGCGAACGTGGAACATGCGCTGGAGAATCCACCCAGGCCCACCTCCGAGCAGTTCGTGGAGAGCACGGACGTCGAGGCCGCGCGGTCGCAGCTCACGCACTTGGAGGCAGTATTGCGCGAGTCGCTGGTCGCCCTCACCGCGATCGCGGACGAGATGGCGTCGTACCGTGAGACGCACCTCCCCGAGTAGCCCCACCAGCTCGGGTCCCTCGCTTCGTCGTCGACCCAAGGGAGGACCGCTACCTGCTACTCCGTGACGCGCGAGCTCGCCGACCTGCTCGACGGCGTCGGCCGGCATGACTAGGTCGCCGTCGTCAGGCTCGAGCGGGGGCTACGTGCCCGCGGCTACGACGACGCGGCCGATGCGTCGCGTAGTGCCGGGATCGACGGCCACGCTTGCATGGCATGCATAGGTACGGTGTCTCACCCCATCTGGCTTATGCAGCTGCCTGAGAACTCGTGATCATCGCAAGTGCGAGGAGGTGTCCGGCAGGCGCCTGGGGTGGGGACAGTCGCTCGCGGGAAGTGCAGTACGGCGCCTCCTCGCCTTCAATAGCGACGCCTCGAGCGGTGTCTCAGCGCCGTGGACGGGACCGGGTCGCGCAGGAGGACCTCGATGACGGATGCACGTGGCCGGTACCGCGTGAGGACGGCGATCGCGCCGCGGGCAAATGTCGCGGGTTGGTCTGGGAGGGGCGGCCGTAGTCCGGGCTGTCCGGCCCGCCCGGCACTTCATGCTTAGGTTTGGCGGCTCTGTGATCGTTTCTTGCCCGAGGCGACCCTCTGTGACCGTCTCTTGCGCGAGGCGACGCTCAGCGCGCCGTCGGTCGCTGAGATGATGCTGACTCTGCCGTCGTCCCAGCGCACCTGGTAGCGGGGCGGCGACCCGGCCACGACCGACTCGACGGTCCCGGATCGGGCCCTGGCGTGCACGTTCTTCGGCTGCACCTCGACGCGATCTCCTACGGTTGCATCCATCTCCTCCGCCCTTCCCTCATGGGTTTCCGGTAAGAAACAGCCCCGGCGGTCCGCTAGCCGCGAGTGCCTCGCAGCCGGTGGATGATCTGCCGTACCCGCTTGCGTAGCCGGTGAACTAGGACGAGCACTCGACGACCCTACCAACCCGGCCCGCAATCCGCTTTCTGGGTTTCGGGGAGCGCCAGCCGCAATCCTCGGATTACGGGCCGGCCGTGCGATTCCGGCAGCCGGCACGGGGTAGACACCGGCACGGGGTAGACACGTTATGACGCTGCGCGCGGCCCCTCTATCGCGGCGCGCTAAACGCCCGGCGCTCGACCGCAGGCGGCGGCGCCGCGGCGGACATCAAGAAGGCCAAGCAACTCCTGGACAGCGGCGCGATCACCCAGCCGGTGTTCGAGGCGCACAAGCAGAAAGCACTGGCCTAAGATGGATTCTCGTGTGGGCCGTGTCCCTCTTCGGCCCACACGACGTCCACATCCGACCCGCGCGGCTCGCCGGCATACTGGTAGGGCCGGGGCGGGTCATCCCCCGCGACCCATCTGGTCGATGCAGACGGTGACGGCAAGCAGGAACGCATCGTCCTGGCCGGGCTGGATGTCAATGCCGTAGGTATCCCGAACTCGGAACCACCGCTTTGACACCTCAGCGATCGCGTCTCCTCCGCGTTCGATCTTGTACTCGTGGTTGACCACGTTGCCCTTCGCCTCCATGTCCTCTCCGTCGCGCACCTCGATCGAGAAACGATCGCGCAGCGGCGAGACGAGGGCCTTCTTGATCGTGGCGACCACCTCACCGTCGCGCTCGATCGCCATCGTGTCGCGTATATGCAGCTTCTTCTCCTGGATCGTGAACAACTCCGAACCGGACGGATCCTCGATTACCAGCGTGTCGCGAATCCGCAGTGCCTTGCCGTTCACCTTGAAGACATGGGCGTCCGACCCGTCGTCGATCCAGTAGTCATCGCCAATCGCGAACATCTTCTCGCGCATCCGGTACTTGACCCCGCCACTGTCGCGCCGCCCGCGAAACAGGCCCATCGCGTCCTCCAGTCCACGAATACGGTTGTCGGATGTTCTAACAGAAACGCCGTGTTGGCACCCGACCACGCCGCCCACCAGCACGAGCAGCGCTGAGCTTGGCCGGGCTTGGTTGACACCCTGGTCGTGCATTCGGAGACGGGTGAGAGTGAGGGCTCCCGCGGCGGAGCGGGAGGAGATCCGCCAGCGTCGGGCCGGGGTGCGCCGTGTAAGGACGGGGAAGGTGATCCTGCAGCAAGCGGCGACGGGGTCAACGGTTCGAGTCGTTAGAGAAACCTTTTTGGCTCAACCATGCGGTTTTTCCGGGCTAGCCGAATGGAGTAGAACCACTCGAGTGTCGTGCTTTGTGGGCAGCTCGAAGCGGAGATCCTCAGGCGGACGAGCCCGGATTCGGAGACTCGGCCCGGGCTCATTCCTCACCAAGCGCCAGCGCGACTGCCTCGTTCAGTGTCAGCTCACTCCCGGCTCTCCACTCCACACCGAACGCGTCGCCGAGCCGCTGGCGGGCCGCCTCTGCAGCCCTGTCCACAAAGGGACGCGTGTAGCTTGTGTCGAGGCGTTGCCCGCTCTCTTCGGCAATCGTCTCGGCCGCCGAGAACAGTCGCACCGCCGTGCCAGGATCGGTTTGCACCCGAACGCACCCGAGCGCGGCAAGCGCTTCGATGCCCAGCGCCACGGACTGGAGTTCGACCGCGCTCCGGAGAGCCTCCTCGAGAATCGGCCGCGCGGCCTGCTGCTGACCGTCCGCGATCAGCGCGTAGGCGATCGCATTCTCCGCGTTTGCCGCCTCCCACCACCTGCCGAGCCCTCGGAAGGTCGCTACAGCCCTGTTGAGGGCCTCGCGTGCCTCTTTGAAGCGTCCCTCGTCGAGGAGCGTCACGCCGAGCAGGAAGGTGACCCAGCCGAGGCCGCCGTCGTCTCCGAGCTCGCGGAGAAGGGCCTCGCACTGGTGGAGCAGGCGCCTACGCTCATCGAGATCCGGCTCGTCGAAGCTAAGGACTCGAAGCGCCCACTCGATCTGGCGTTTGTCGTTTCGTTCGCGGGCGATCTCCAGGCTCTCACGAGCGTACTCCCGCGCCACCCCGCTCTCGCCCAGGTTCGCCGCCGCGAGCGCGGCGGCTCCGAGCGCATCCGCTCGGAGCCCCGGGTCGAGGTCAGCCGAACGGTCGAGCGCCGAGATGAGCCAGGCTTCTAGCTCCCGCAGGCCGGCTTGCGTCCACAGGGCAAGTAACGCAGCTACCGCGAGGCGGGCCTCCCGGTCCGCGTCGCCTGAAGCGATGAGATGCCCGCGGGCGCGCCGGATGTTGTCCAGCTCGTCCTGCAGCCAGACCCCGGCCTCCGAGGCGGACGGCCCACCGACAGCGGCGGCCTCGGCACGCGAGAGGAAGTGATCCGCATGGCGGCGGTGCAACTCGTCCTCCGTTCCCCGCTCCTCTAGTCGCTCGGTCGCGTACTCCCGGATCGTCTCCAGCATCCAGAACCGCTCTCCTTGCCGGCGAAGCAGGCTCTTGTCGATCAGCGACTGCAGCGTGTCTATGGCGGCGTGGCAGACCTCCTCCGCCGCCTCGAGCCTGCAGCCGCCGCGGAAGACGGACAAGCCCTCGAACAGGAGCCGTTCCTCGTCGTCGAGGAGGTCGTAGCTCCATGCGATGGTCGCCCGCAGCGTCTGCTGCCGGGGGTCTACCCCGCGACCTGCCTTGAGCAGGTCGAACCGCCTCGACAGGCGGTCGAGCAGCTGCTCCGGGGTGAGCACGGGGACGCGGGCGGCGGCGAGCTCGAGCGCGAGCGGCAGGTTGTCGAGCTGGGAGCACAGCTCGTGGACAACCGGGCGGGCCTCGAAACGAGGATCGACTGCCCGCGCCCGCGCGGTGAAGAGATCGGTCGCATCCTGAGGCTCGAGTGGCGGGACCGGATAGGCCTGCTCGCCGGGAAGTCGCAGCAGCTCCCGGCTCGTCACGAGGAGCTGAAGGTTCGGACAGTCGGCGAGCAGCCCAGCGAGCTCGTGCGCGGCATCGATCAGATGCTCGAAGTTGTCGAGGATGAGCAGAAGCCGGCGGTCGCCGATGCGGTCGGCGAGCCCATCTCTCGCTTCGAGCGCCTGAGCGGCCATCTCGGGCACGCGGTTCGGGTCGCGCACGGCGGCGAGCGGAACCCAGAAGACGCCGTCGGGATACCGGTCGGACGCCTCCGCGGCCACCTGAAGCGCGAGCCTGGTCTTGCCGGCTCCGGCCGGGCCGGTCAACGTCAGCGGGCGCGCGACCCCGCTGCCGAGCAGGGCCGCCACCTCGCCGAGCTCTCGTTGGCGCCCCAGGAAGGGCGTCGCAGGGATCGGGAGGTTCGTCTGCTGCAGGCTTCTCAAGACGGGGAAGGTCTCACCGCCGAGCTGATAGATCCGTTCTGGGGCCGTGAGGTCCTTCAGGCGGTGTTCGCCCAGGTCCCGCAAGCGGTCGCTCTCGACCAGCGATGCCGTCGAGGACGAGACAAGGATCTGGCCGCCGTGCCCGGCGGCTGCGATGCGGGCTGCTCGGTGGACATCCGGTCCGACGTAGTCACCGTCGATGATGAGCGGGGACCCGGTGTGGATCCCCATGCGCACCCGGATTGGGCCCGCCGAAAGCAGCTGCTGCGCTTCCGCAGCGGCCGCGATTGCGGCCGGCGCGGTCGAGAACGCGATAAAGAACGAGTCGCCCTGCGTATCCAC
>JBKPMQ010000280.1:0-25427 GCA_046732235.1 Actinomycetota bacterium | reverse complement strand
GGGCCAGGCTGTTCCCCTGGCCCTCGTGCTGCGCGCTCATCAGCGGCTGGTAGTCATATGCCGAGGACGACGCCAGCGCGGACGGCTCGTAGCCGCCCGGGAAGTGGCTGGTCAGGGTGCCCGAGCTCGTGCCGCTGCACGTCGAGACGACCTGGATCGGCGGGGGGGTCGAGGCCATCGGCCGGTAGAGCGGCGACGTGTTGAGCCCGTCCACCGCCGACACGCCGGCGGCGACGTCGGCCGGCAGCGTCGGAGCGGCTGACGTCGCACGGAACGTGGCATCGCCCAGGCGGTACGCGACGAGGCGGGTCGCGAACGCCGCCTCGACGTCGGCCGCCGAGCCGGCGAACGTGCGCGTCAGCAGCCCGCCTCCGGTCTGGCGCAGGCCGTGGCTGCGCAGGAACGACGTGGTTCGCGCGACCTCACGAGGGTCCGGGCCGAACAGCGACCGCAGCCGCGGCGCCGGGACTCCCGCCGTGCCGCTGCTGTCCGCTGCCAGCGCTCCGAGCAGCCGGCGGTGCCGCGGCGTGAAGGAGACGGTGAGCGCGATCCGGGCCGTCTGGGCCATCGGCGACGCCCCCGATCGACGACGGACGGCCGCGGCTCGTGAGCTCATCCTGACCGGTACCCGCGCCGGCGTCGCGGCCGCGGCGCTCTGCGCCGCAAGCGCGATCAGTCCGAGAAATGACAGGCACAGTGCCGCTCGCTTCATCATCGATCCTTCCAGGGAACAGGGCTCCTTCAAGTGTCAACGGATATCCCGCCCTGTAAAGGGTGATCTTTGGTCTATCGCGCTTGCTGCGGACGCCGGCTAGTAGCGACGCGAGACGAAGCGCCCGCGGCCCGGCGCGACCTGCAGCTCGCCGTTCTCAACCAGCACCTCGCCCCGGCCGATCGTGACCACCGGATAGCCCACGACCTCGACCCCTTCGTACGTCGAATGGTCGACGTTCGAGTGCAGGTTGGTGTGCGAGAGCGTCACCCGACGCTCGGGGTCGAAGACGACGAGGTCGGCGTCGTAGCCGGGCAGGATGCGGCCCTTGCGGGTCAGGCCGAAGATCTCGGCGGGCCGCGTGCAGCAGGCCTCCACCCACCGCTGCGGCGAGAGGTGGCCGGCCCGCACGCCGAAGGTGTAGGCGAGCGGCAGGCGCACCTCCACGCCCGACGTGCCGGGCGGGGTCGTGACCGTGCCGTCGTCGCCCCGGACGCGGCGGCGGGGCCCGTGGTCGGTCGAGATGATGTCGAGCGTGCCGCGCCCGAGCGCGTCCCAGAGCGCACGGCGGTGCGACTCCTCGCGGAGCGGCGGGCCGACGTCGAGCGCGGTGCCGCTGACCGGCTCGTCCGTCGCGTCGATGGTCAGCATCAGGTAGTGCAGGACGGCCTCGCCGAACACGACCTGGCCGCGATCTCTGGCGGCCGCGAGCTCGCGGACGGCGTCGGCTGCGGTGACGTGGAAGATCAGCGTCCGCGCGCCCGCCACCTTCGCCATCGCAAGCGTCCGGTGCACCGCCTCGCCCTCGAACTCCGGCGGCCGCGCGGCCGCGTTGGCCCGCGCCCCCGTCCGGCCGGCGGCCGCGTTCTGCCGTGTCAGCTCGGCGATCATGGCGTCGTTCTCGGCGTGCACGATCGCGAGTCCGCCCAGCCGCGCGACCTCCTGCATGCCGGCGAACAGCACGTCGTCCGGCAGCTTGTAGGTTTCGTACGTCATGTAGAACTTGAAGCTGGGCATCCCCCGCGACACCAGCCCCGCGAACTCGGAGAGGCGCGCGAGGTTCGGCTCGCGCAGGTTGACGTGCAGGCCGTAGTCGACCACCGCCCTGCCCTCGGCCTCCGCGAGCCGCCGTTCGACGCCGTCCGCGAGCGTCGAGCCGGGCTCGACCTGCGCCTGGTCGACGATCGCCGTAACTCCGCCGAACGCCGCGGCGATGGTGCCGGTGTCCCAGTCGTCGTCGTAGACGGAGTACGGCCGCTCGGTGCGCATGTGCACGTGCCCGTCGATCGCGCCGGGGATCACCAGCTTGCCCGACGCGTCGATCTCCCGCGACCCGTGTAACCCCGACCCGATCGCGGCGATCGTGCCGTCCGTCACCCCGACGTCGGCCATGTGATCCTCGTGCGCCGTGACGATGCGGCCGCCACGGACGACGAGGTCGAAGGTCATCCGCGCACCCTACGGGATCTCGACGTTCGAGTAGTACGGCGCGCGGAACGGGAACTCCGCCGAGACCCAGTGGCGCAGCGCCCGGTAGAGCTTCGGGTACTCGCCGCGCGCGTAGGCGTCGGGGGTCACCCACCAGCTGACGTCGACGTCGTGGCCCAGCAGGGGCTCGGAGAGCTCGGTCCGCCGTCCCATCGGGTACAGGTAGCAACAACCGAGGTAGGCGCCCGCGTCGTCGTACACGGCGTAGGCGAACGACGTGCCCTCCCGGAACTCCTGCTCGTGCCAGACGAGGTCGACGAAGTCGAAGTCCTCGGTGACGGGGCCGCCCGGCCAGCCGCCCCCGCGCGTGGCCTGGATCAGCTCGATGCCGGCGTTGATGCCGCGCACGTCGTCGTGGAGGTCGGCGCGCGTGAGCACGCGCGCCCGCAGATCGTCGTAGGCCAGCTCCGCGGGGGCGGCGAAGCCGCCCGGGAGCTCGAGCTTTCGGATGAACCTCGCGTAGTCCACTACGCCGGCTCGCGTCCGAGGAATGTCTGCTGGAGGGTGCCGGACTCGTGCACCGAGACGACCAGAAGCGGCTGGTCGCCAATGTTGCGGAACCCGTGCGGCGTCTCGGGCGGCACGACCAGCATCTGGTTCGGCCGCAGCTCGACGACGTCCTCGCCGGCCGTCCAGCGCCCGAGCCCTTCGAGCATGAGGAAGGTCTCGTGATACGGGTGGACGTGCAGATCGACCCCGCCGCCCGGCGGAGTGCGCACGATGAACATCGACACCCCGGCACCGCCGTGCTTCGCCCCTTCGAAGAGCCAGGCGGTGGGGCTGAACTGCATATCGGCGAGATCGAAGACCATGGGCATCCTCCTTCGTCGCGTGCGTGCTCGATGGACCTTCGCACGACCGCGAACTCATCGGGCCCTAGAGTGGTGCCATGCCCGAGAACCACTTCGGCGAGGACGTCGCGGCCCGCTACGACGATCCCGCCGACCGCATGTTCGACCCGGCCGCGATCGCGGCGGTCGTCGACGTGCTCGCGGACCTGGCGGGGGACGGCGCGGCTCTCGAGCTCGGCATCGGGACCGGCCGCATCGCCGTGCCGCTGGCCCAGCGCGGCGTCCGCGTGCACGGCATCGACCTGTCGGAGGCCATGGTCGCCCGGCTGCGCGCGAAGCCGGGCGGCACGTCGATCGGGGTCACGATCGGCGACTTCGCAACGGCGCGGGTCGACGGGACGTTCGCCGTCGCGTACCTGGTCTACAACACGATCAACAACCTGACGACGCAGGACGCACAGGCCGCGTGCTTCCAGAACGCGGCCGCGCACCTCGACCCCGGCGGGCGGTTCGTGATCGAGGTCGGCGTCCCCGACCTGCGGCGGCTCCCGCCCGGCCAGACGGCCGTTCCCTTCACGGTCACGCCCGACCGGCTCGGCTTCGACACCTACGACGTCGTCGAACAGGGCATGGTCTCGCACCACATCTGGCGCACGGAGGACGGCCGGTTCGATGCGATGTCGGTGCCGTTCCGCTACGTGTGGCCGTCCGAGCTCGACCTGATGGCGCGCCTCGCCGGGATGTCGCTGCGCGAGCGCTGGAGCGACTGGACGCGGAGCCCGTTCACGGCCGAGAGCACGAGCCACGTGTCCGTCTGGCAGAAGCCTGCGTAGCTGGCAGAAGCCTGCGTAGCGCGCGGGCGACCGTCACCGGCCCGGTGGCGTGTACCGGTGCACGGGAAGGGGTACCGCCTCCAGATGCTCGGGAACCTGTCGCCCTGATGCTGTCGGCGCTCCTCCTGGCGGGGCTGTTCGCGGCCCCGATCGCGACGGCTGCACTGTTCCTGCCCGGGCTCTCCCGCACCCGCCGGCACGACGAGTGGTGGCGGCTGACCGGCAGGACGCTCCTCAGCCTGGTCTGGACGGTGGGGCTCGTCGCCGCCGTCGTCGGCATCCTCTCCCTGCTCGACGTCACGCACCGGAACATCGTGGCCGCCGGGGCGGCACTCGCCCTCGCCAGCGTCGTGTGGCTGCCGGCCACCCGCCGCTGGGGGCCGCGCGCGCACGTGTGCTGGTCGGCCACCACGTACGTCTTCGCCGCCTACCTGGCGTTCATGCTGTGGTGGACGATCGTGAGCGACCTGGGGCTCGCGGGGACGGCAGGCGGACTGCTCCTGTGGGCGCTGGAGGTGGTGGCAGCCTTCCTCGGCTGCGCCTACCTGTGGGAACTCTGCGACGCGCTCGGGCGGGTGACCTGGGCGCGCCGCGTCGGGCCGGCCGAGCTCGACGAGGCGCCTGCCGGCCCGTTCCCCTTCGTCTGCCTCCAGGTGCCCTGTTACAACGAACCGCCTGACATGGTCATCGACACGCTGCGGTCGCTGCTCGCGATCGACTACCCGAGCTACGAGATCCAGGTGCTCGACGACAACACCGACGACGAGGCCCTGTGGCGTCCGGTCGAGGAATGGTGCCGCGACAACGGCGTGAAGTTCGCCCACCTCGAGGACTGGCCGGGCTACAAGTCCGGCGCCCTGAACTACGCGCTCGAGCACCTGGTGGACGAGCGGTGCGATCTGATCGGGGTCGTCGACTCGGACTACCAGATCGATCCCGGCTTCCTGCGCGAGTGCGCACCGCTCTTCGCGGACGAGAGCGTCGGCTTCATCCAGGCGCCGCAGGACTACCGGGACTGGCAGGGGGCGCCGTTCTACCGCCGCCTGTACTACTCGTACAAGTACTTCTTCGAGGTGTCACAGCCGTCCCGGAACGAGCGCGACGGCGCCATCTTCGCGGGCACCATGGGCCTCATCCGGCGGCGCGCCCTGGAGGCGGTCGGCGGGTGGGACGAGTGGTGCATCACCGAGGACGCCGAGGTCTCGCTGCGGCTCCTGCGGGCCGGCTGGTCGGGGACCCACGTCGACCCGTCCTTCGGCCACGGCATCATGCCGCTCACCTTCGAGGCCCTCAAGGGCCAGCGGTTCCGCTGGTGCTTCGGCGGCATCCAGATCCTGCGGATGCACTGGCGTTCGCTCCTGCCGGGCCGCCAAACCGCCGACAACCGGCTCACAACGGGCCAGCGATGGGCGTACCTGACCGGCGCCGTCCAGTGGTACGGCGACCTGGTCGCACTGCTGTTCTACCTGTTCCTGCTGGTCGGCGCCGCCAACATCGCGCTCGGCGGCGGGCTGCTGTACCGGAAGCTGACCGCCTTTCTGCTGGCCGCTATCCCGCTCCTGGTCGCGCTCGGCCTCCTGCGCGCCGTCGCGCTCATCCGGCGGGGGACGGGCGCATCCTGGAGCGACGCGATCGGGGCGTTCTTCATCTGGCAGTCGACCAGCCTGACCGTCGCCCGCGCCTCCGTGCAGGCGCTGTTCGCCCGCGAGGCCGTCTTCCTGCGCACGCCGAAGACGCACGAGGGGAACGCGTGGACCGACGCGATCCGGGCCAACTGGGCCGAGTGCCTGTTCGGCGTCCTGGGCATGTTCGCCGTGGGCGCGTCCCTCTCGCACACGAGCGGCATCGGCGGACCGCTCCTCGCCCTGCTGCTCGCGTGGCCGACCCTGAGCTTCCTGGCCGCGCCGTACAACAGCCTGAGCGCGCAGCAGGCGGCGCTGCCGCCGGCCCTCGAGGCGCGCCGGCGAAGCGAGTACCTGCGCTACGGCGGCCGCCGGCTGACGTATGCGACCGGCGGCCTGACGCTGGCCGGCGCCGCCGTGGCGGTCGTCGTCGCGCTCTTCGCGCCGACTCCCGCCACCATCCCGCCGCCGCAGGTGCTCGGTCCGTCGCAGGGTCATCCGGCCCACTATGGCGCGGGCACAGCCGAGGGCGCGGGGTCCGGCAGCGGCTCCAGCACGACATCCTCCGACGGGTCGACGTCCGGCGCATCGACGACCACGTCGGGCACCACCACGACGACCACGGACACCTCGACCATCACCACGGGCACGACGACGACGCCGAGCACGACAACGACGACCTCGACCACCACCACACCGACGACAACGAGCCCGAGCACCACCACCACGACGACGCCGCCCACGTCGACGGTCCCGACGAGCACGAGCGTCACGACCACGACGCCGACCTCCCCGACCACGACGACGGCACCGCCGTGACATGCGCCGCCGGGGCCTGGTCATGGTCGCGCTCGCGTTCACGGTGAGCGCATCGGGATGCGCCTCGAGCGGCGCGACGACGCCGGCGCGCCATGACGCCGATGCGAGCGGACCGGTCGCGGCCCGCGCCGCCGAGCGGTTCCTCGCCCGCTACGTGACGAGCGACGGGCGTGTCATCCGCCATGACCAGGGCGGCGACATCGTGAGCGAGGGCCAGGCGTACGGGATGCTGATCGCCGAGCTCGCCGGCAGGCCCGCGCTCGCCCGCACGATCTGGTCGTGGACGAGCCGGCACCTCGGCAACCGGGAAGGACTGTTCGCGTGGCATGCGACGGGCGCCGGACAGGTGGAGGACCCGCAGTCGGCGACCGATGCCGACATCCTGATCGCCTACGCGCTCGGCCGCTATCGCGGATCTGGCGAGGCTGCGATGCGCGGCGCGGGGCGGCGCATCGCAGCTGCGGTGCTCGCACACGAGGCCGTCCCGCTCCCGGACGGGACGCGCTTCCCGGTCGCGGGCCCCTGGGCGACATCGACCTCGCCGCCCGCCGCCAACCCGTCATATCTCATGCCGGGCGTGTTCCATGCCCTCGCCGGGCTGACCGGCGATGCTCGCTGGACGCGGGCGGCCGGCGCGTCCGTCCACCTCGTGGGGCGCCTGACCGACGGCGGCCGCCGGCTGCCGCCGGACTGGGCAGCGCTCGCCGATGGACGGCTCGTCCCCGCGTCCGCGCCGAGCGGCGAGGCGGGCGTGCAGTACGGTCTAGACGCGGCCCGCGTCCCTCTCTGGTTTGCGACCGCGTGCGACGCCGGCGCGCGCCGCCTGACTGCCATGTGGTGGCGAACCCTTCGGGCAGATGACCGCTCCGCGGCCGGCGCCTTGACGCTGACCGGCAGGCCGATCCAGTCGGCGGGATCGCCGGTCACCCTCCTGGCCGGGGCAGCGGCGGCAACGGCGGGCAGGGACGTGGATGCGGCCCGAACGCTGCAGGAGCGGGCAGAGGCGCTCGCAGCGGACACCCCGACCTACTACGGCGACGCCTGGGCGGCCCTGGGCCCGGCGCTGCTCGACGGCCTCCTCGTCCCCTGTTCCTCGGCCAACGATCGGGCAACCGACCCATAGCGCCGCGACCCGGACGGTCGCTACACGCCGACGGGGTCGCCGACGCTGACGCGCCCCGGCTCGACGACCTCGCCGTAGACGCCGAAGGGCAGCGGCTCGGTCCGGCCGTCGCGGCGGTAGCGAGCGAGCGCGCCGAGCGTGTCCAGATCGGACTTGCCCGTGTCGGGATCGCACTTCGTGACCGCGCAGCGGCCCACATCCCCGAGCGGTTGCACCACCGCCTCGCCGATCCGGACGCGGCCGCCGATCCAGCTGTCCTCCTCGTGCGGGCTCACGCCGTCGATCTCGAACAGCATCCGGAACCGGCGGCCGTCGACCGGCTGGTGGTTCACGACCTGCCCGAGCCGTTCGAGCGACGCACGCGAGACGATGGAGACCCAGCCGCCGCGGTCCGCGCCGCGGTCGACCGCGCCCCGCTCCGACCACAGGAACTTCAGCGGGAACCCGGCGAACCGCGAGAGCGCCTCCTGCCACGGGCCGAGCACCCTCCGGGATGGATGGGGCTCGCCGTACAGGGTCGCCGGGGCGGGCTCGCCCAGCTCGACCGTGCCGGCGAGCTCGACGCCATCCGGGAAGCGCAGCTCGAGCCGCCGGGTCGCCTCGTCCCAGACCGAATGCACCTGCATCAGCTCGGGGCACAGCTTGCCGTTCACCAGGCGGCCCTGGTCGTTCACGATCCAGAACCGGCGGTCGCCGACCACGCCGGCCGGGCCCAGCTCGACCGACTCGGGATGGGTCAGCCCGAGCGACTTCACGGGAGCGATCGAGACGCGGGTCACCCGCCCATTCATGGCGGCAGTATCGCGGCTTCCGGGATACGTTGGGTCGATGACCTCCGGACACGCAGGTCCGCTCACGGCCACCTCGCGACTCCAGTGGGCTCCGGCTCCGGCGGTCACCGATGCTCGGTGTGATTGCCATGACCGGGCGCTCGCCGTCCTAGGCGTGGTCATGTGGTCCTCCTCAAACGCCCGCGCCACCCACGCATGTCGCGTCGGGTGAGCCGTCTGCGGTGTCAGGAGTGGTCGTCGCCGAAGATGGCTCCCCGCCGCTCCCGGATCACCGTCCGTCGCGGGCATCCGTTACGGGTCCGCATCGCCGCGCACGTCAACTGACGTATAGCCCGTCAGCGGTCGCGCGACGTGTTCACCGGGCGGATCCCGATCGCCGGATCGACCTGTGTCCGGGCGTCGACGACGCTGTCGCCGAACGCCCGGGGGCGCGCGTCCGAGTCGTCCACAAGCCGCTCGCTCGCGGCGTTCCAGCGGAAGATCCCATAACCGAAGAACAGCCCCGCTGCAGCCCACAACGCGGTGCGGAGGTATTCGTTCCCGCGGGTGTCGTCGACAGGGACGCTTTGATCCTTGCCGAAGTGGACATACCTCGGCTGCGACCCATGCACGAAGTAGTGGGTGATGACCAGCGAGAGCGAGGCCAGCGCGATCAGGACGATCGTGCTCTTCGGGATCCGCCGGAAACGGCGAAGCCTGTGCACGTGCTCATCGTACGGCGGTCGCGGGGGGTCGGCCAGGCGTGAAATCCTGTCTGGATGCACGTTCCGAACGAGCGTGAGCTCCGCGACGAGGCGACGGTCCTCCTCCGCGACCTGCTGCGGATCGACACGAGCAACCCGCCGGGCGGCGAGACGCCGGCCGCCGCCCTGCTCGCGCGCTACCTCGACGGGCATGGGGTCGAGTGCGAGCTGATCGCTCGCGATCCCGCGCGGGCGAACCTGGTGGCGCGGATCCGCGGCCGCGGCACCGGGCCGTCGCTCGCGCTCCTCGGCCACACGGATGTCGTGCCGGCGGACGACCCCGACACCTGGACGCATCCGCCGTTCGCGGGCCATGTGGACGATGCGGGCTACATCTGGGGCCGCGGCGCGGCGGACATGAAGAACGAGCTCGCGACGCGGGCCGTCGCGATGGCGGCGCTCGCGCGCGCGGGCGTGCGCGGCAATGGTGACGTCGTCCTGATCGCCGAGGCCGACGAGGAGGACGGCGGTGAGGCCGTCGGCCTGCGCTGGCTCGTCGAGGCGCGGCCGGACATCGCCACCGACTACGCCCTGAACGAAGGGTCAGCGGAGCGGCTGGAGCTCCGTGACGGGCGGACCGTCGTCCCGATCACGGTGGGCGAGAAGGGCGCCTGCGCGGTCGTCGTCACCGCCGTCGGCGTAGCCGGCCCGACGTCGCTCCCCCACGCCGGCGAGAACGCGGTGCCGCTGCTCGCGCGACTGATCGAGCGGCTCGCGGCGTACGCGCCGCCGCGACGGACCACCCCCGCCACCGCGGCGGCCCTCGACGTCCTGGCCGCGGGGCCGGGCACGCTCGACGAGCGCCTGGCACGGGCGGTCCAGCTGCACCCGATGCTGCGCGACCTGCTCGTGCCCCTCTACGCCACCACGATTGCGCCGACCCGCCTCCGCGGCTCGACCGCCCTGAACGTCATGCCTGCACGGGCCAGCGTCGATTGCGACTGCCGGCCGGTGCCCGGCTCGTCGATCGACGAGCTGCGCGCCGAGCTCGCTGCCGCGCTCGGTGAGGACATCCCGTACGAGATCACGTGCCCCGACCCGCTCACCGGCGGAACCGTCTCGTCGTTCGAGACGCCGCTCGCGGACGCCTGTCGCGACTGGTTCGCCCGCCACGATCCGGACGCGACGCTCCTGCCGACGATCTGCAACGGGTTCACCGACTCGCACTACCTGCGCGAGGCGTTCGGCACGGTTGCCTACGGCATCTGGCCGATCAGGCACACGCCGACCGAGGTGCTGGCCGCCGGCGTGCACGGCCGCGACGAGCGCATCCACGTCGACGACCTCGGGTACGCCACAGCGTTCCATATCGACGTCTGCCGGGCGATCGGGCGGCTCGGGCACTAGGCACCGACGAACAGGGCCCGAGTGCTCGAGCCCCGTTCGCAGAGCAACAGGCGCTACGGGATCGCGACGCGGCGGCGGCTGCGTACGGCGGCGGCCCCGCCAAACGCCACCAGGACGATCCCGACCGCGGCCGCGGCGCCGACCAACGCGGCGGTCCAGTCGAACGCGTCCCCACCACCGGTGTGCGCGACCCGGACGACGGTCGCCGGCTGATTCACGGCGCCGCCGAGCACGAGCTCGTTCCGGTGCGTCGTCTGTGTCATGGGACCGCGCGCCGGGCCGACCTGGGGCCCCCATGCCGACCCACCGAGACCGATGTCCTGCCCCTTCCATCGGAGGTTGTCGGGGCGCCCCGCCTGGGCGGCCACGGGCGCCGAGATCGACAGCACGACGGCGAGTCCGACGGCGTAGCGGATCGTGCGACTCATCGACATCATCTCCCGCTCCTTCCGTGCGGTGGACGAATCACTACGTCACGCTACGACCGCATCCGTCAGACGTCTGCATCGCGGGAAGCGCATGGTGTGTGAGTCGCGTCAACGAGACCTATGCCGGCTGCCCCCGCCGCCACCGCATGAGCCGAATCTGGTGGCACACTCCGAAGAGGACGAGAAACGCGAGAACCGCGCTGACCGCGCCACCGACGTTCACGAGGATCGCGCCGATCTCGACGGCGATCGCGGGGAGAAGCGCCACCAGGGCCGACCGGCGCTTGCTGGGCTGCTGGATGTCCATCTTGTGCTCCTTCGTCGGGTGATCCTTCATGTCTCGACGATAGGAACGGACCGCCGGCGCGTCATCGGCACGCGGAGGGGTCCGGTCCCCGCCGCGCGGCGGATCTTCGGATCAGCCTCGCGGCGGATGCGCGCGACGTGACCTGCTTGTACCGTGGGGCAATGGAACGATCGATCGGCGCCGCGCTCCGCTCGGATCGGGTGCACCGCGCGGCCGACATCGCGCTGGCTGCCGGCCTCGCGGTCATCGCGCTCGCCGACCTGCTCTTCGCGTCCGGCGCCTCGTCCTGGGGCGGGAGAGGGCCACTGCAGGTCGTCCTGGCGCTCGGCTGCACGGTGCCGCTCGCGTGGCGGGTCCGCCGGCCCATCTCCACGGTGGTCGTCATCACCGCCGCTGGAGGCCTGCTGGTCGCCGTCGCCGCGCCGCACCAGGCGCCGTTCGAGGTGTTCGTCGGCTCGGTGCTTGCCGCCTATTCGATCGGGGCCCACACCGCCGGCCGGCACCGCTGGATCGCCGTCGCGGCGATGTTCGCCGTCGGCGTGCCCTTCATGATCGCTGCCGACGACCGCGGCATGGCCGCGGGGAACACGCTGGCGCCGATCGCCTGGCTGACCGGATCGTGGGCTGTCGGCGTGATCATCCGCGGCCGCCGCCTGCGAACGGCGGAGCTGGAGCAGCTCACCGAGGAGCTCGCCCGCCAGCGCGACCTCCAGGCGCAGGCCGCCGTCGCGGTCGAACGCGGACGGATCGCGCGGGAGCTCCACGACGTGGTCGCCCACAACGTCTCGATGATGGTCGTGCAGGCCGGCGCGGCCGAGCGCGTGCTCGAGGGCGGGCAGCCGGACGTCCGCGATGCGCTCGGCGCGATCGCGAGCACCGGCCGCGAGACGATCGACGAGATGCGCCTGCTGCTCGGCATCCTGCGCAGCGACGACGGCCTCGCGCTCGCGCCCCAGCCCGGCCTCGCCGATCTCGACCAGCTCGTCCGCAACGTCTCCACCGCCGGACTGCAGGTCGATCTGCATGTCGAGGGCGAGCCCACGCCGCTCCCGCCGGGCGTCGACCTCTCCGCGTACCGGATCGTGCAGGAGGCCCTGACGAACGTCATCAAACATGCCGGACCGGCGAGCGCCGAGGTGATCGTGCGCTACGACGCCGACCGCGTCGAGGTCGAGGTGCGCGACGACGGCCGCGCAGCCGTCGCGGGCACGAACGGCGGGAACGGCCTCATCGGGATGCGCGAACGGGTCGCCATGTTCGGAGGTGAGCTCCAGGCCGGGGCCCGCCGGGACGGCGGCTTCGCCGTCCTCGCCCGCCTCCCGATCGCGGGCCCGGCGGCGTGATCGACCTCCTGCTCGCCGACGACCAGGCGCTCGTCCGGACGGGCTTCCGCCTGATCCTGAACGCGGAGGACGACCTGAGGGTGGTCGGCGAGGCGGGCGACGGCGAGGAAGCCGTGGCGGAGGCGGAGCGCATCCGGCCCGACGTCGTGCTCATGGACATCCGCATGCCGAAGCTCGACGGCATCGCCGCCACCCGCGCGATCCTCGCGTCGGCACCCGCGACCCGCGTGCTCATGCTGACGACGTTCGACCTCGACGAGTACGTCGTCGACGCGTTCCGGGCCGGTGCCTCGGGGTTCCTGCTGAAGACAGCGCCGCCCGGCCAGCTGGTCGCCGCCGTCCGCACCGTCCACGAGAGCGACGCCCTGCTCGCCCCCGCGAGCACGCGGCGCCTGATCGAGCAGCATGCCCGCCCGGGGCCCGAGCCGCCGGAGCTGGCCGACCTCACCCCGCGCGAACGCGACGTCCTGCGCCTGCTGGGCCGCGGTCACACGAACGCCGAGATCGCGGCGGCGCTCGTGATCGAGCCGTCGACGGTCAAGTCACACGTTGCCCGGGTACTCGCCAAGCTCGGCCTCCGCGACCGCGTACAGGCGGTCGTCTTCGCCTACGACCACGGCGTCGTGCGGCCCGGCGATCAGGCGTCGCCCGGCAACCCGCCCCGATAGTCATCCTCGCCGCGGGCCTGCCGCAACCAGCAACTGGCAGGAACTTGACGAGTTATCCCTCCACACGCGATACTCCTGCCCGTTTTGGCGCTCTTCGAGCGCAGCATCCAAACGAGGGGGTAGGGACGTGAGTACCGGATTCCATGGCGGACGGCGAGCGCTGCTCGCCGGGGCAGCCGTCCTCGCGACGGCGGTCCTGGCCGGGCCAGCCACCGCGTCGGCCCCGTCTCGGCACCTGCTTGCCGGAAGCGCGCCGCGCTGGGTGAGCCACGCCAGGACGGTCGGCGCGACGCCGAAGCGGCAGCAGGTTGCCTTCGGCGTGCTCCTGCACATGCGAAACCAGGCCGATGCCGTGCGCACGCTGCAGGCGGTGTCCGAGCCGACGAGCGCGGCCTACGGCAGGTGGCTCACGAACGCCCAGTTCGACGCCCGCTACGCTCCCGCGCGCTCCCGGGTCGCCGCCGTCCGGCGATGGCTGCGCGCGCAGGGCTTCGCCGTCACGAAGACGTTCCGCAGCGGCATGTACGTCGAGGCGACCGGCACGGCCGCCCGGGTCGAGCAGACGTTCGGGACGAGCCTGCGGGAGTACCGCTACAAGGGTGCGACGCTGCGCTCCAATGCGGCACCGCTGTCGCTCCCGGCCGCCACGCCTGCGGCGGTGACGGGTGCGATCGCCGGCATCGTCGGCATCGACCAGGGCTCGGCCCTGAAGCAGCCCGCCGCCACCGAGCCGGGCCCGCCCCCGGGCGCCCGCTACGGCGTGCAGCCGTGCTCGCGCTACTACGGGCAGAAGGTCGCCACGAACAAGCCGAAGGCGTACGGGAAGCACCGGCCCTACGTGGTCTGCGGCTACGGGCCGCAGCAGTACCAGGCCGCCTACGGCGAGTCGCGACTGCTCGCCCACGGCATCAACGGCCGCGGGTCGACGGTGGCGATCACGGACGCCTACGCGGCTCCGACCATCCTGAAGGACGCCCAGATCTACAACCGCGTCCACCATCAGCCGAAGTTCAAGCACGGCCAGTTCCGCCAGATCATCCCGGGCCCCAACGGGTTCGACCACGTCAACCTGTGCGGCGCACAGGGCTGGTACGGCGAGGAGACCCTCGACGTCGAGGCCGTGCACGCAATGGCTCCCGGTTCGAAGGTCGTCTACATCGGCGCGTCCGACTGCCTGAGCGGCCTCGACAACGCCTGGGCGGCCGCGATCGACAACCACGTCGCGGACGTCATCACGAACTCCTGGACCGACGGCACCGACGACATCAGCCTGCTCGGCCAGGCGTACGTGAACTTCTACAACCAGTTCTCCCTCGAGGCGGCGCTGACGGGCATCACCGTCAACTTCTCCTCCGGAGACGACGGTGACCACACCGCCGGCGGCACGGATCTGTCGGCAAAGACCGTCGAATTCCCGGCCGACGTCCCGTTCGTCACCGGCGTCGGCGGCACGAGCGTCGAGATCGGCCGTCGCGGCCAGTGGCTGAACGAGTTCGGCTGGCAGACGGCATACACCAACCTCGGCGACGGCATCTGGTCGCCCGCGCCTCCCGGTGACTACAGCTCGGGCGGTGGCGGCGGCACCAGCCAGCTGTACAAGCAGCCGTTCTACCAGAGGGGCAAGGTGCCCGCGAGCATCTCGCAGTACTACGGCGGCACGCCGATGCGGGCTGTCCCCGACATCTCCATGCCGGGCGACCCGAACACGGGCTTCCAGGTCGGCGAGACCCAGGTGTTCCCGAACGGGACGTACTGGGATCAGTACCGGATCGGCGGCACCAGCCTGTCGTCGCCGCTCCTGGCAGGCGTGGTTGCCGTCGCCAACCAGGCGGCGCACCACAAGCTCGGGTTCATCAACCCGCTGTACTATCACCTGCTGGGCACCGCTGCCCTGCACGACATCGTCGCCCCGCGCTCACCGGTCGCCCAGGTGCGCACCGACTTCGCGAACTTCCTGAACGCGGCGCAGGGCAAGATGTTCAGGCTCCAGACGGTCGACGTCCAGTCCTCCACGCTGCACTCCACGCGTGGGTACGACGACGAGACCGGTGTCGGCACGCCCCACGGCCCCGCGTTCTTCGCGGCCGTCGCGCGCAGGCACCACCGCTAATGCCACACGGGCCTGGGCGGTCGGACCTCGACCGCCCAGGCCCACCTTCACCGAGCTACGCCGTGTTCGAGACGACGTGCGCCTGCAGCCCGGCCGTCCACGGGGACGGCGTGCCGTGGCCGACGGCCAGCACGCTCCGCCACCAGCCGGGCACCCCGGTCTTCACCCGCACGACGATCGTGCAGCGCGCCCCCGCGGCGAGGCGATCGATCGGTACCGGAGCGCCCTCCGGCGGGTGCTTCAAGCAGGTGCCGCCGGCGACGCCGAACGCGTGGCCGTGGCCGCCGCGGATGTCCATCTCGACCAGCGGCTGGCTCCTGCCGGTGCCGTTGTGCAGCACGAGCGTCCTCGTCGGGTGATGCCCGGAAAGCACGGTGTGGAAGTACGTCCTCCCGGGCTGGATCGCGTTCTTCGTGCTCGCCTGCGCGACGGCGGCAACCGCCAGCGTCGCCAGGACCGCGAGCGCGGCCGCGAGTGGTCTCGTCATGTGCATCTCCTCCCTTCGTCGGTTGGGAGCGCCGCCGGACGCACCGGGCGGGCGTGGCACGGCCCTGCCCGGGTGCGCCCACCAGCGTGGGGCGCGCCGGAGCGCGATCGGTTCCCTCTCCCTCTCTCCTGCCTGGCGTGCCCACCCTGGGGGCCGCCCATGCGCCCGAACCCGATCGGCAGGGAATCCTTACGCCACGCGAACATCCCCCAGCGGACGCCTCACCGCCCCTGCTCGATGGTCACCGGCGTTCCGATCGGCATCAGTGCGGCAAGGCGGCGGATGTCGGGGTTTCGCAGACGGATGCAGCCGTGCGAGATGCGACCCGGGATGAGCTGCGGCTCGTTCGTGCCGTGGATACCGACGTAGCCTCCTGCCGGCCAATCGGTGAGAACGGGTGACCGGGCGCTCGTCCCGAATGCGATCGGCCCGTAGAACGGGCTGGCGTAGCGGGTGAGCCGGTCGCGGATGTAGAACCTGCCGACCGGGGTCGGCGTCCCATCCGCCCCGACACCCACCGGCGCATGGAAGAGCGCTGTTCGACCTCGGTAGAGGGTGGCTTCCAGGGAGCCGAGATCGACGACCAGGTGCGTTCGCACGAACCGGTAGCCGCCAAGGGCGGAGCGCCGTACCCAGCCGGTCGTGTTGTTCGGAAGGACGGGCAGCCGTACATGCACCCACAGACCGCGCGTTGCGTCTCGCCGAACGCCGATCGCGAGCAGGATGTTCGTCGTTCCTTCGGGAGTCCGGGTCGAGATCTCCGCCACGACCGGTGCACGTGGCCGGGGCAGCCCTCGGGCGACGGTCGAGCGGAGCACCGGCGCCCACCTCGCGACGCCACGCGAGACGCGGAGGGGCCGCGGCGTTGCCACCGTGAAGGCCGGCTGGGCCGGAGGAGCCAGGGCCGCCGCGTCCGTTGCCAGCGGGCGAGCCCTGCCACGGTCGATTCCACTCGCATCGGAATCGCCGCCGGCCAGCGTGCCGGTGCTCTGCAGTGCCGCGGCGGCGAGCGCTGCCGCGGCGACCATCGCCGAGGCCGTGATCAGCGCGGTGGCGACCGGCCGTCGGTTCCGCATGCCCTACCCGGTGAAGCCGGGGGCGCGCCTCGCGGCGGTCGTCGGGTCCTTCGCGACGAAGTGCGTCGAAAGGATCAGATCCCGCATCGCAGCCTGCGACGCCGGGCGGTCGAAGGCGGTCAGCGTGGGCAGTACGCCGGCGACTCGACGCAGCCAGGCAGCATGGCGCGCCTCGACCGAATGAAGGCTGATGGCGGCCGCGAGCACGGCTCGCGAGTCGAGGCGGACGGCCTGGTACTTGAGCAGGGCGGCGGTGAGATCCTCGAACGCGACGGCGGTGCGCAGGAAGGCGCGTTCGTCCTCGGTGACGCCGTGGTAGTCGAAGAACCCACGGCGGACGGCTCGCCTGCCGAGGATCGTCTTCAGGGCGCGCGCGTGGGCCCACTCGTGCGCGCCGACCACCCTGGCGGCGTCGCGCACCGCCGGTCGCAGGTGTCCGAGCCGGAGCGCCTGCGTATACATCGCGGCCTGGAGGTACTCGAGCTGCAGGTCGAACCGGAGTATGCGGGTGTCGTTCTCGGTGAGCCCGGCCGCCGCGGCGCGGGACGCGCGCCCGGCCGTCCAGGCCGCCGCCCCGGCGAGGGCCCCAAGGAGCAGCTCGCCCCGGTCGATCCCGAGCGTCTCGACAAGCGTCGCGCGGGCGTGTCCCTGGGGATCCAGATCATCGAGCACAGGCGTGTGGTCCTTCACGTTTCGAGAAACCCCGTTTGGGCCAGCTTCCGCGTCGCCCTGGTCGCACTCCAAAGCGGATCCTGAGCGCTGGGCGCGGGGAGCTCGCCGACGAGGTCGCGCACCCAGGCGGCATGTCGTGCCTCGACCGACAGAATCTCCGCAGCGGCGGTGAGCGCCGGCCGGGTGAGGTTGGTGCCCTGTCCGTTGTAGGCGACCACGGCCAGATCCTCGAGCATGACCGCGGCGACGGCGAATCGGTGCCGATCTCGGGTGGCGTCGCCGAACCGCAGCGCCGGCGCCGGTTTTGCCTTATTGCCGAGGTGACGCCGCAGGAAGGCGACATGCGCACGCTCATGGGCGCCCGCGACCCGTGCGAATTCATGCATCTCCCCCGTCAGGCCGGCGGAGTCGAGCGCCTCTTCGTAGAAGCGCGCCTGCACGTACTCGAGTTGCAAGGCGAAGTTGAGGATGCGTGCGTCCTGGGCCGCCGACGGCGCGGAGAACGACTCATCGGCGAGCCCGGAGCCGAGGATCGCGCCTGCCGCAACGGCACCGCCGCCGAGGACGGCCCGCCGCAGCGCGATCGCCCTCGTCGTCGTCGGGGTGTGGGTGGCGCGCAGGTCTGCCTCCTTCGATCCGACCTGGTTCCGCAGACATGTATTTCCAGTTTCCGCCCGACGTCAAACATGCGGCACGCAGCGTTTTGACTGGCATAGATTGGGAATTATGCCGGCGGAGGCTTGCATGCTCGCTCGCGCATTCGCCCGTTGCGTCGCCGCCGCGCTCATGGCCCTCGTGATCGCGACCCTGAACGGCACGCAGGGTGCACACGGGGCCGCCGACCAGAAGCCCGGCGTCAAACGGCTGTGGTCGCAGTTCCCCCTTGGCCCGCCTCTGCGGATCCCTCCTGCCAGCCAGACACGACATCGCCAACCACCGCCGGCGACCTCGGCGAGCACGGGCACCGACAACGCGTCGCCGCGGACGGGCTCGGCACAGACGGCGGAGAGCCGGCGCGTGCCCACCTGGCTGTGGGCGCTCATCGCAGTGGCGGCCGTGGTGCTGATCTCAGCCGCTTGCTGGCTGTGGGCTCGGCGGCGCGCGGCCGGCCGGTCGTCCCCGCGGGTCGTCATCCCCGACAGGCCGCGGCCCCCTGCCCGCGTGCCCGCGGAGCCCGTCCAGGCGAGCGCTTCCACGCCGCCAGACGAGAAGCATCCGTGGAGGTCCGCCGGGCCGCGGAGCCTGGAGACCCTTCCGCGTCGCGAGCTCTTCGACATCGCCAATGCCCTCGGGATCGAAAACACCGTCCTCATGTCGCGAGAGGAGCTCATCGAGGCGCTCCGTCCGAGCGGGCCCGTGACCAGCACGACAGCGGCCAAGGCCTCAGATCTCGAGGTGGCCCGCCATGCGGCCATGTATGTCGCGGCGTGCCGTGCCGGCAACCCCGCCCCGATCATTGCGGTCAGCGCCACCGTGTCGCCGACGACGGAAGATCCGGCCGGGTACTCGAAGCGGATGGTCGCCGAGGCCCGCCGGCGCGGTCTGCTCACGAGCGACGGTCGCGGCAAGCCGGGCGGTCAACTGACGGCGCGATCCAAGATCCTCTTGCGGCAGGCGGTTCCCGGCCAGCCGGAATCACCCCGTCGGTAGCCACCACAACGCACGACTGGCGCGGGACGGCCCCCCGAGGGCGAGCGCGCCTCACGCATCCGGGGGATGGACGGCGGCACGCCCCGGACGACTACCCCGACGATGCCAGGGGGCCTTCGCACCGTCCATTCGCCACCGGCGATCGCCGCCGTGGTCGCCGTGTTCGTCGGCGTGGTCGCAAGCGTCCAGTTCTCGGTGCCGACGTCGGGGGCCTACGGCATCGCGACGCTCTACCTGTGGCCCATCGCGATCGTGGCGCTGTGGTTCGGCGCCGGGATCGCCGTCGGCGTCGTCGGCGCCGTGATGGCGATGCAGGCCGTTTGGGTGCTCACGGTCGCCCCCATGTCGGCGACCGACGGACTCGTCTCGGTCGTCCTGCGGAGCGCCACCTACCTGTTCATCGCCGGCCTCGTCGGGCACTTCGCCAGCCGCCTGCGCCGCGTCGCGATGACCGACGCCCTGACCGGCCTTCCCAACCGCCGCGCCTTCTTCGAGGAGGTGCGCCGCCGCAGCCAGAGCGTCGGCACGATCGGCGTCGTCACCTGCGACGTGGATGGGCTGAAGGACATCAACGACCGCGAGGGGCACGACGCCGGCGACGCGGCCATCGTCCGCACCGGCGAGGAGCTGCGCCGGCTGCTCGGCAAGGACGGGTTCGTGTCCCGCTTCGGGGGCGACGAGTTCCTGGGCCTGACGACGCCCGAGACCGCCGAGCGGATCGCCGCCACGCTCGATCCGGTCCGGGGCGCCCGCGTCGGCGTCGCCGTGCACTCGACGACCGGCGACGGCTCGATCGACGCCGCCATCGCCGCCGCCGACCAGTCGCTCTACCGGGCCAAGCGGCGCGCGGCGTAACCCGGCCCGACACTCGGGGCGCGTGACGGCCATGACGGGCACTGTGTGATCGCCGTCAAAGACGGCGCCGCCGGGACTCTGTAACGTCTGGCGCAAGAACGCCCCGCGCCCAGAGGAGAGTCCCATGCTCCGTGCGATCGTCGCCACCCTCGCCTGCACAGCCTGCGCAATCGCCGGAGCGTCCGCACGCGCCGCCGCCGCAGCCGGCGCGCGACACACGTGGGCCGCGTACGAGATCGGTCCGATCGAGCCGGGATGCGGCAGCAACTGCGACGACGACATCACCGGCTGGAGCGTCAACGCCAGGGGTTGGGTCGCCGGCGACGCCTTCCCCGACTTCCACTGGCCGTGGACGTGGCGGGAGGGGACGACGCCGAAGCTCCTGAGCCCCGGCCACACCTCGCTGCCCAACTTCTCCAACACGGGCTTCACGGCCATCAACTCCGCCGGCGACACGGCCGGGTACGCGAACGACTTCGAGGAGGGCGGCAACGAGCAGCACGCGATCCTCCGCCGCAACGGCACGTACCACGATCTCGGCACGCTTGAGGGCGGCGCGGGCATCGCCACGGCGACCGGTCTCAACGACGTGGACACGGTGGTCGGCGTCTCGCAGGCGAGCCCGAACGACGTCAACCACGCCTTCCGCTGGACGTCGGGCGGAGGGATGGCCGATCTCGGCACCCTCGGCGGTGATGCGAGCGCGGCCAACGCCGTCAACGGCTCCGGCGCGGTCGTCGGCTGGGCAAACGACTCCGCCGGCCACCAGCGCGCGTTCCTCTGGACCGGGGGAACCATGAAGGACCTCGGCACGCTCGGCGGAACCGAGGGCGAGGCGAAGTCGATCAACGCGTCCGGGACGATCGTCGGCTGGGCCGAGACCGCCTCCCATGTGCAGCACGCGTTCGTCCGCACCGGGACGCAGATGACCGACATCGGCAAGCTGCTGAACGCGACGTCCAGCGTCGCAAACGACGTGAACAACGACGGGGTCGTGGTCGGGACGGCGCAGGGCGCAAACGGCGAGTTCGGGTGGCTGTACGACCACGGCACGATCACGAACATCGCGGCGCGCACCGTCACCTGCTGCGAGAGCATCGGCGGCTCGCTCAACAGGAACCTCCAGATCGTCCCCGCCGAGCTGACCTCGGAGACGGTGCCGGTGCTCGAGCCCGTGGCGGCGTACGACGAGGTCAGCGCGAAGATCCACTACACCGGCACCTGGACGCGGTCGGCGCGCGCGGGCGATTGGCGCGGGCACGAGAAGTCGGCGAAGAAGGCCGGCGCGACCGCGTCGATCACCTTCACCGGCAAGCGGATCTGGTGGATCGCGACCGAGGACCCGGCCTTCGGCCGGGCGCGGGTCTCCATCGACGGCCACGTCGTGAAGACCGTCGACCTGAGCCCCGCTTTCGGTGGAGTCCGTCGCACCGCGTTCGTGCACGCGTTCGCCAGGGTGAGCACGCACACGCTCAAGATCACGGTTCTCCCGACCGCCGGCGGGCCCCGCGTCGACGTCGACGCGTTCGCCGTGTCCCAGCACTGAGGAGGATGGGCGCCGGTCCGGGGCCCCGGGTCGGCGTGCGGTACGGTATGCCCGCATGGGCTACTCGACCCTGCTCTTCCTGCACGTGACGGCGGCGTTCGCGATGGTGACGGCCGCGGGCCTCTTCCTCGCCATCGCGCTCGCCCTGCGCAGCGAGCGCCACTCGGCGTCGGCGCTGCGGCTCGTGCCGGTCGCGGGCGTGCTCTGGCCGGTCGGCGGGCTGCTGGCGATCGTCTTCGGCGTCTGGCTCGCGCTGCACGACTCGCAGTACTCGCTCGGCGACGGCTGGATCATCGCCGCCATCCTGCTCTGGGTCGTCGGCTCGGCGATCGGCGGGCGGCTCGGGGCCGGCTACCGGAAGGTGGCGACATCCGGCGCCGCGCCTGACCCGGCGACGCTCGCGATGAACCTCGCGCTCATGATCACCCTGCTCGTGATCCTGATCGACATGATCTACAAGCCCGGGGCCTCGTGACCGTCCTCATCCTCCGCCCCGACAGCTGGAACTTCCCGCTGCTGCTGCACGTCGGCGGGGCGATGGCGCTCGTCGCGTCGGTGACGGTGGCCGCGGTCGCGCTCATCCAGGGCTGGCGCACGAGCGACCCGTCCGCGGCCTCGCTGAAGCGGTTCGGCGCGAGGACGCTCCTCTACGCGGCGATCCCGTCGTACCTCGTCATGCGCATCGCCGCGGAGTGGGCCCTCTCGCGCGAGGGGCTCGAGAACTCGAACGCCGCCTGGATCGGCGACGGGTTCCTCGCGGCCGACTTCGGCGGGCTCCTGCTCCTCATCGCCACGATCGTCGCCAACCTGGCCGTGCGGCGCGATCCGGACTCGGGCCTCGGCAAGCTGGCGAAGGTCGGGGCCAGCCTCTCGCTCATCCTGGTCGCGCTCTACGTCTTCGCCGTCTGGGCGATGACGACGAAGCCTTCCTAGGTCTCGGCCTCTTCGCGCTCCTCGTCGAGGACGGCGCTCGTGATCTCCGGATCGGCGAGCAGCGGCTCGATCGCCTCGCCGACGTCGGACTGGAGCTCGCGGTCGAGGACGATCTCGATGCTGACCTCGTCCTCGGGGCCGACCTTCACGTCGGGGAAGGCGCGGTCCGTCACGCCTCCCACCTTCGTCCGCACGAGCTCGGCGAAGCCCGCCTGCTCGTCCGAGGCGCCGACCGCCCGGCCGGTGATCTGCATGCGCACCTTCGGCATGCCCGCTCCATACCCGGGGGCGGCCACGTCTACTCGACGATCGAGAAGCGCTCCCACGAGCGCTCGTCGAGGAGCGGCACGACGCGGCCCTGGATGTACTCAGTGAAGTGCGGCGTCTCGCGGTGGGCCTGGAACGCGGCCTCGTCGTCGTACTGCTCGTAGAGAACGAAGCGGTCGCCGTCCTCCTGCGACCGGTTCACGACGAACGCCCGGCAGCCGGGCTCGGCCGCCGTCTTCGGCCGGTGGAGGGCGAGGACGCCAGCCACCTCGTCACCCTTCCCGGGTTTCGTCCGGTACTGCGCGATGACGACGAGCACGGCTCAGCCGGCGACGACGCCGGCCCGGTCGTCGGCTTCCCGCAGATACTGGTGCACGAAGGCGATGGCCATGCTGCCCTCGCCGACGGCCGCCGCGACCCGCTTCACGGGCCCCAGGCGGACGTCGCCGCAGGCGAAGATGCCGGGCACGCTCGTCTCGAGCAGGTACGGGTCGCGCTCGAGCTCCCAGCGGTCGGTGCCCGCCAGCTCGGCGCCCGTGAGAACGTAGCCACGCCGGTCGCGGGCGATCTCGGGCGGCAGCCAGCCCGTCTCGGCGTCGGCGCCGATCAGGATGAAGAGCCCGCCCGACTCCAGTCGCGTCTCCTCCCCGCTCTCCGACCTCCTGACGACGATCGCCTCCAGCGAGCCTTCGCCCTCGACGCGAACCACCTCGCTGTGGGTGAGGACCTCGATGTTCGACCGCGCGGCCAGCTGGTCGAGGAGGTACTGCGACATCGTCCGCTCGGGCCCGGCGCTACGACACAAAATCGTCACCGAGCGGGCGTGGCTGGCGAAGAACAGGGCGGCCTGGCCGGCGGAGTTGCCCGCGCCGACGATGTGCACGTCGAACCCGTGGCTGGACGGCGCCTCGCTGCGGGCGGCACCGTAGGCGACGCCCTTCCCGGCCAGGCGCTCGCCACCCTCGATGTCGAGCCGGCGCCAGGTGACGCCGCAGGCGAGGATGATCGTCCGCGCCCGCAGGACGTCGCCGCCGTCGAGGTGCACCTGGCGGGTGGACGCGTCGATGCGCGTGATCGCCCGCGTCACCAGGATCTCGGCGCCCAGCCGGCGGGCCTGCTGGAGCGCCCGGCTCGCGAGCTCCTCGCCCGACACGCCGGAGGGGAAGCCGAGATAGTTCTCGATCCGCGACGAGGTGCCCGCCTGCCCGCCCGGCGCCTCGCGCTCGATCACGATCGTCCGCAGGCCCTCGGATGCGCCGTACACGGCGGCGGCCAGGCCGGCCGGGCCGGCGCCCACGATCACGGTGTCGTACTCGGCCGCCTCGGGCTCGGTCGAGAGGCCGAGGAGCTCGGCGACGCGGCGCAGCTGCGGCCGCACCACCGTCTTGCCGTCGACGACGCGCAGGACGGGGCAATCCTCCGGGAGCGGCACCGGCCCGTCCCACTGCTCGGGCGTGTCGGGCGCGTCCGGCTGCAGCCACTTGAACGCGACCTGGTTGCGGTGCAGGAAGTGGCGCAGCTCCGTGCAGGCGGGATCCCAGCGCTCGCCGACGACGAACGCCCTCGGGACGGACGGCTCCGACGAGATGCCCTGGAGGCCGCGCAGGCCGCCGATGCGGTGGCTCGCGATCTGGCCGATCTCGCGGCCGACGTCGGGCGCGGCGGCGACGACGGCGTAGTAGTCGTCGGGGTCGAGCCGCATCACCCGCGAGGGCTCCGCCGCCCGGAAGCCGACAGGGAACGTCGTGCCCAGCGTGACGGGCACCTCGCCGAAGATGTCGCCGGGCGTACGTACGCCGACGACGCGCCCGATGCCCTCGACGTGCTTGACAGCCTCGATCTTGCCCTGGAGCAGCCCGAAGAGGGCGCGCTCGCTGCCCTCGTACGCGGCGTACTCGCCCGCGCTGAGCGTGATGTCGGCGGCGGCGCGCGAGATCCGCTCGCGGTCGGCGTCGCTCAACCCCGCGAAGACCGTGATCCCTGCAATTTCCTCTGCCGTCACCATCTTCGGTCAACGGTACCTCGTTCGGCCGCGCATGCGAAGGGAGTGGCGGCTCAGGGCATGCGGGTGATCACTCCTTGTGGTAGAAGTAACTTGTGTCCCAGGACGCGGCGGTCGACGAATCCCAGGTCCTCGCGGCGCTCCAGCGCATCCCGCTCTTCGCCGGGCTCAGCAAGCGCCACGTGCGCAAGATCGCCGGCGCATCGACGATCGCCCGTGTCCCCGCCGGCCAGCACCTCGTGCGGGAGGGGTTCAGCGCCGAGGCGTTCTACGTCGTCCTGGAGGGCGAGGCGCACGTCACCGGCCCGCCGACGACCACGCGGCTCGGCCCCGGCGATTCATGCGGCGAGCTCGGCCTGCTCGACGGCTCGCCCCGCTCCGCGAGCGTCCTGGCCGACACGGACGTGGTCGCGGTCAGGCTGCCGCGGAAGGAGTTCCTCGACCTGGTCGACCGCCGGCCCGACATCGCCCGCGCCCTGCTCGCCGACCTGGCCGCGCGGGTGCGGCGGCTGGAAGCGGCGCTGCGCTCCTGATCCGGCCGCGCTGAGGCGCTCAACAGGAGGGTTGCCCCGCCGACTATGCGGGGGATGCCGCGCGTATCCGAAGGCCCAGCCCTGGTCCGGCTCACCCGGGACGAGCGCACGTGGATCGCCTCCGCGTGCGTCGTCGCCCTGCCCGCAACCCGGGTCGCGTCCCGGACAGGCGTCGCGTTCGCGGTGCTCGCGGTCGCGATCGCCGCGCTCTTGATCGGCCGCGTGCGGCGAACGCGCACCGTGCGCGCCGAGCTCCGCGCCATCAGCGAGCGCCTCGACGC
>JBKPMQ010000279.1:0-17278 GCA_046732235.1 Actinomycetota bacterium | reverse complement strand
TCCCCAGCCCCCGCCACCCGCCGCCCGGCTGCCGGTTCCACACCCGCTGCGCCTTTGCCGAGCAGCGCTCGCGCGAGGAGGAGCCCGAGCTGGAGCCGATCGAGGCGTCGCATCAGGTCGCGTGCCACTTCTGGCGCACGGTGCGCGCGGCCGAGACGGTGCCGCAACCAACCGAGAGGGCTACATGAACGATCTGGAAGGCAGGACCGCGCTGATCACCGGGGGCGCCCGCGGCTTCGGGCGCGCGATCGCCCTCCTGCTGGCGGGGCACGGCGCCGACATCGCCATCGCCGACATCGCCCGCGAGCTTCCCTCCGACCACTTCCGTGGCATGTCCGACCGGGAGCGGCTGCTTCGCACCCGGGAGGAGATCGAGGCGCTCGGCCGCAAGGCGGTCGCCATCGAGGCCGACGTCACCAGCGCCGCCGACTGCGAGCGGATGGCGGCCGAGGCCATCGCCGGTCTCGGCCGCATCGACGTCCTGTGCGCCAACGCCGGCGTGTTTTCGCTGGCGCCGTCGTGGGAGCTGACCGAGGAGGAATGGGACACGGTCCTCGACGTCAACCTGAAGGGCGTCTGGCAGACGACCAAGTACGTCGTCCCGCACATGATGGAGCGGCGGTCGGGCAAGATCGTGATCACGTCGTCGCGTGACGGGCTGCGGGCGGAGGCGAACTACGCCCACTACAACGCATCGAAGTTCGGGGCCATCGGCTTCATGAAGTCGCTCGCGATCGAGCTCGGGCCGTACGGGATCAACGTGAACGCGGTCTGCCCGACGCAGATGGCGGACAAGTCGATCGAACACCGCGGCGGCTCCGAGACGCACGCCTACTGGGATCAGGTGACCGGCAAGGCCGGCTCGACCTGGGACGAGTTCGACGCCGCCTCCGGCCGCGAGAACCTGTTCGAGGAGGGCGGCCAGCCCGACTTCGGCGACGTCGCCGAGGGCGTGCTGTGGCTGGCCTCGGACGGCTCGAAGCTGGTCACGGGCCACGCGCTGCCGGTGGACGCGGGCTGGATCGCAAAGCGGGGCGGATGAGCACCCTCGTCCTGCGCGGCGGCCGAGTGATCGACGGCTCGGGCAGCGAGCCCCGGTCGGGTGACGTCGCGATCGCCGGCGGCCTCCTGGTGGACGCCGGCGCCGTGCCCCAACACGACACGGTGGAGATCGACGTCGGCGGCCGCACGGTTATGCCCGGCCTCGTCGACGCGCATGTCCACCTCTGCTCCGGGATCGCCACGGGGCTTCGGCCCTACGCGCTCGGCCAGGCGGCGCGCGACATGCTCGATGGCGGGATCACCACCGTTCGCGACCTGGGCAGCTACGGCCGCGAGGTGTTCGACCTGCGCGACGCGATCGCCGCCGGATACGCCCCCGGGCCGCGGATCGTGCTCTGCGGGCAGATCGTGTCGGTGACCTCGCCCGGCGCGGCCGCCTTCGCCGGCATGTACCGCGAGGCCGACGGGGTGGACGAGGTGCGAAAGGCGGTGCGCGAGCAGATCCGTCAGGGAGCCGACCTGATCAAGGTGATGACGACCGGGGCGCTCACCGTGGCGCGCGAGGACGTGCACCCGGCCCAGATGACCGATGCGGAGCTGGCCGTGCTGGTGGACGAGGCGCATCGATCGGGCCTGAAGGTCGCCTCGCACGCGGAGGGCGCGGACGGCATCCGCCAGTCGGCGGCGGCAGGGGTGGACACCGTCGAGCATGGCGACATGGGCTACCTGGTTCCCGACGCGCTCGCGGAGATGGCCGAGCGGGGAATCGTGCTGGTGCCGACGCTGAGCGTGTTCGACGCGGTCGCCGATCCCGACGGCGGCTTCGTCGAGTGGATGCGGGAGCGGGCCAAGCGGCTCGGCGAGGGCGCCCGAAAGACGGTAGCCGCCGCCCGGAGCGCCGGCGTGGCCATGGCGATGGGCGCAGATGCCGGCCCGCACGGCGCGAACGCCCGCGAGCTGGTCAGGCTCGCCGACGCCGGGCTCTCCAACGCGGAGGCGCTCGCGGCGGGCACGACGGTGGCGGCCGAGGCGTGCGGGCTTGCGGGAACGATCGGCGCGCTCGCGCCCGGACATGCCGCCGACGTGCTGGTCGTGGACGGCGATCCGCTGGCCGACATCGCGGTCCTGTGCGACGCGGCCCGGCGCTGGCTCGTCCTCCACGACTGGGCCCCGGTGGCCGGAACGGCCGCGGCGCAGGTCCGGGGCGCGCTCGAGCCTCGGGACGCGGGCTAGCGATGCGCGCGGCCGTGCTCGACCGCGTCGGCGCCCCGCTCACGATCGAAGAGCTGGAACTCGACGACCCGCAGGCCGGCGAAGTGCTGGTGCGGTTGGCGGCCAGCGGGGTCTGCCACTCCGATCTGCACAACCAGCGGGGCGTGCACCCGCCGCCGACCCCGGTGGTGCTCGGGCACGAGGGGGCCGGGGTGGTCGAGTCGGTCGGGGCCGGGGTCGACCACGTGAGGCCCGGAGATCACGTGGTGCTGACCTGGCTTCCGTACTGCGGGAGGTGTCGCTGGTGCGCGACCGGCCGGCCGGCCCGCTGCACCGGCATGGGATGGATCGATGACGGCACCATGCCGGACGGCACCGTCCGCATGCGCCGGGCCGACGGCACGCCGGTCAAGCACTACACCACCTCGTCGTTCGCCGAGCGGACCGTCGTGCCGGCGCAGACCGCGGTCCCGGTCGACCCGGATCTCGACCTGACCCAGCTTGCGCTGATCGGCTGCGCGGTGATGACGGGGGTGGGCGCCGTCCTGAACACCGCTCGTGTGGCTGCCGGCGACACCGTGGCGGTCGTCGGCTGCGGCGGTGTCGGCCTGAACGTGGTGCAGGGCGCGGGGATTGCCGGCGCCGGACGGATCGTCGCGGTCGACCGGGACCCTGCAAAGCTCGCGCTCGCGCGCGAGCTGGGTGCGACCGACACGGTCGAAGTCGCCGACGGCGACGACGCTGCTGCGGCGGTGCGCGAGCTCTCCGGCGGCGGCGTCGACCACAGCTTCGAGGCGGTCGGCCACCCGGACACCATCGAGCTTGCCATGGCCGTGACGGGGATCGGCGGGCAGGCGGTGCTGGTGGGGATGGCGCCGCCGGGCGCGCGCGTGGCGGTCGAGCCGCTCCAGCTCACGCTCGGCGAGCGCGCCGTACGGGGGTCGTGGTACGGCTCGACGCGGCCGTTCCGCGACGTGCCGCTGCTGATCGACCTCTACCGCGCGGGCCGCCTCCAGCTCGAGCCGCTGGTCACCCGCTGCTCGCTCGACCAGGTGAACGACGCGCTTGCGGCCATGGAGACCGCGTCGCGGGCACGGTCGGTCATCGTGTACGACTAGATGATTGATTCCACGCCCCTGTGATGTCCTGGGCGGTTGCGAACCGAGCAGCGCAAGGACGCAGGGAGCGTTCATAGTGGGCCGAATATGGGCGCGACCGAGAAGCAGTCAAGGGCAATGCCCTTGGCTGCGGTCGTGGGCGTCTGCGATCACGCAGACGCCCACGGGCGATGCGACGGTTCGCAGCCGCAGCCCCAACACGAACCGAACCCCCACGGGCAGCCTTACGTCCAGGCGCGCGGGGGCGTGGAATCAATCATCTAGACACCGTCGCGGTCGATCGACGCCGACCGGGCGGCCGAGAAGACCCGCTCGTCGCGCTCGAACGCGTCGAGCCGGTTGGTGACCACGAAGGCGTCCTCCGTCGCGGTCATCGAGCTCTCGGTCTCGACCCGTGTCCGCCACTCCCCGCGACCGATCTCGATCCGCCACCGACTGTGCGCCTCCGCCGACAACGGATCGCCGGGGACGACCGTGAACCGGTCCTGGGCCGACTCCCGATACTCGAGGCCGTCGGCCATCCGCCGCGCGCCGAAGAAGTCGAAGTCGCTCACGATCTCGCGCCTGCCCGTTCCCGGGTCGACCTCGATCCGGCGACCCGACGGCCCCGGCGGGAGCGGCGTCGTCTCGAGCGGCGGCCCCCACTCCGGCGGCTCGAACGCCGGCAGGTCGGCGTTCTCGGCCCGCGGCGGACGCACCGGCAGCTCGAGCGCGCTCGCTGCGCCGCAGGTGACCGTGAGCGTGACCGTGGCGGGCGACGGCCACACCCACGGCCAGTAGGCCGGAGTCACCGCCACCCGGAGCCGGCGACCGGACTGGAACCGGTGCGCGACCGCCTTCAGCTCGACTCGGACCGTCTCGGCCCGGCCGGGAACGACCTCCTCGGGCCGCTCGTGGCCGCCGCGGTGCGTGAGGTTGAGCACGCCACGCGAGACCAGGAGCGAGCGACCCTCCGCGTCCACGTCGCAGAGGCGCACGCACACGAGCGCCCGCGGCCGGTCGGCCGTCACCTCCAGCGTCACCGCCGTCACCCCCAGGATGTCGAACCCCTCCTCGAGCGGTGCGGAGTCGAACACGAGCGAGAGCGCGTCCTCCCGCCGCTGATCGCCGGGGTCGTCCGTGGGGCGGCCCCAACCGAGCCAGCTTCCGGCGTCGGAACCGGACTCCTCGGTCGCCGCCACCCACCGCTCGACCGGTGGTTCCGGCGACCTGCCCAGCCCGCCCGCGTTGAGGTAGAGCCGGCGCGTCTCGGGCCGTGGCGGAGGCCACACCGGCTCGGCCACCCACCGGCCGGGGCGGGTGGGGTGGAACGTCCCCGGCTCGACCGGGTCCTGGAGCCAGACCCGCAGCATCGGCTCGTCCATGATCCCCGTGTCCTCGCCGTCGAGCCACCGGCGCCACCAGCGCACGCACTCCTGCAGGAACCCGATCGCCGGGCCGGGAACGGCGTCGTGCGGGTAGTTGTGCGACCACGGGCCGATCAGCCCCTTGCGCGGCCCGCCGTACCCCTCCAGCACCCGCAGCACCGCGTCGGTGTAGGCGTCCGCCCAGCCTCCGACCATGAACAGGGGGCACTCGATGGCGGCGAAGTCCTCGCACACCGAACCGTGCTTCCAGAACTCGTCGCGGCGCTGGTGGGCGAGCCACTGCTCGACGAAGTGCGGCGTTTGCTCGAGCCGCTCCAGCCACCGCTTCCGCCACGCCGGCCCGACGACCGCCGGATCCGGGGGCCGCGCGTTGAAGGCGAGCATGGTCGAGGCCCACGAGAGCATGTCCGAGGCCAGCACGCAGCCCCCGATGTAGTGCACGTCGGTTGCGTAGCGATCGTCGGTCGAGCAGACGCTGATCACCGCGCCCAGCTGGGGCGGTCGAAGGGCCGCGACCTGCAGGGCGTTGAACCCGCCCCACGACTTGCCCATCATGCCGACCCGTCCCGAGCACCACGGCTGCCGCTCGAGCCACGCCATCACCTCCAGCGCGTCGGAGAGCTCCTGCGGCAGGTACTCGCCCTCGAGCACCCCCTCCGAGTCGCCGCTGCCGCGAATGTCGACCCGCACGGACGCGAACCCGCGGGCGGCGAAGTAGGGATGAATCTGCGCGTCGCGCTCGGCGGTGGCGTCGTTCTTGCGGTAGGGGATGTACTCGAGCACCGCCGGACGGGGATGCTCCTCGGCTGCCTCCGGCAGCCAGAGCCGTGCGGCGAGCCGGCAGCCGTCGGACATCGGGATCCACACGTGCGGTACCGAGCGCACATTGTTCACGGCCCGCTGCACGATGTGGTTATATAGCAGCCACGGATCGGCGTGCCGGCCCCGCGCCGGCAGTACGGTAGCCGCCGGCGGCCGACGGCCCGGCGGCGGCAGTATGGCGAGGAGGTCGTCGATGATCTACGCCAGCGGCGTGACGGTGCGCAAGAACGTCCGCATCCCGATGCGCGACGGGACACTGCTTGCGGCCGACCTGTACGTGCCCGAGGACGCCCGGGAGCCGCTGCCGGTGGTCATGGAGTACATCCCCTACCGCAAGGACGAGGTGCAGCCGGGCCTGCGCTTCTACTCGTACCTGCCACAGAACGGCTACATCGTCGCCCGCGTCGACATCCGCGGCACGGGGGCGTCCGAAGGCGTCGTCACCGACGAGTACGTGCCGGTCGAGCAGGAGGACGGCCACGACGCCATCGAGTGGCTGGCCGAGCAGCCGTTCTGCGACGGCAACGTCAACATGATGGGGATCTCCTACGGCGGGTTCACGTCGCTCCAGGTGGCGACCCACCGGCCTCCGCACCTGCGCTCGATCATTCCCATGTACTTCACCGACGACCGCTACACCGACGATTGCCACTACCGCGGGGGCCACCTGCGCCAGTACTACGACGTCTCCCACTACGGCAACTTCATGATCGCCTACAACGCGCTGCCGCCGTATCCGGAGTGGTCGGAGGACTGGGCCGGCGTGTGGAGCGAGCACCTGGAGCGCAACGAGCCGTACCTGCTCAAGTGGCTCGACAACCAGACCGACGGCGACTACTGGCGGCACGGCTCCGTGGGCGGGATCGCCGACCGGATCCAGTGCCCGGTGTTCATGATCGGCGGCTGGCGGGACGGCTACCCGAACCCGCCGCTGCGGCTGTACGAGAAGCTCTCGGTTCCGCGGAAGGTGCTGGTCGGGCCGTGGAACCATGCCGTCCCCGACGTCGCGGTGCCGGGCCCGCGGATCGACTACCTGCACGAGGTCGTCCGCTGGCTCGACCACTGGTGCAAGGGCCGCGACACCGGGATCATGGACGAGCCGCCCGTCGTGGTCTACATGCAGCAGTACGAGCGGCCGGATGCCGACCGGCTCGAGGCCGCCGGCGCCTGGCGCGCCGAGCAGTCGTGGCCGGCACCCGGCGCCGGGGAGGTGACGCTGCACGCTGCCGCCGACGGCCGGCTCGCGGACGACCCGCCGGGCGACGAGGGCGAGGACAGCTTCGACTACATCGCGAGCGTCGGCGTGACCGCGGGCCTGTGGTCGGGCGGCCTCCAGTTCGGCCAGCCGTCGGATCAGCGGCCCGACGAGGCGCTATCCCTCCTCTACACCAGCGCGCCGCTCGGCGATGCGATCCACGTCATCGGACGGCCGAGGGTCGTGCTGCACGTGGCGTCGACGGCGCGCGTCATCGGGTTCGCGGTCAGTCTGAACGACGTCGCGCCGGACGGGTCGTCGCACCTTGTCGCGAAGGGCATGCTGAACGCGACCCGGCGAGACTCCCTGACGGACCCCTCGCCGCTTACCCCCGGGCAGGTCTACGAGCTCGAGATCCCGATCGACTGCACCGCGTGGCGGTTCGATCCGGGCCACCGGGTGCGGCTCTCGATTGCGAGCGCCGACTGGCCGAACGTATGGCCGACGCCGGAGCCGGCGACGAACACCGTCCATCGCGGCCCCGGGCACCCGAGCCGCCTCGTCCTGCCGACCGTGCCCGCGGAGGGAAGCGCCCAGCCGCCGGCGTTCCGGCCGTCGCCGGTCGAGCTCGAGCGTCATTCGCTGCGGGCGGAGCCGCCGGTCTGGGAGGTGGCGCACGACGCGCTCACCCGGCGCGCGAGCGTGCGGTTCGCCGAGCGATCGAAGGCCCGCATCAACGCCTCGACCGTCGTGTCGCGTGAGTACCGGCTGGCCACCGAGGTGGATCCGGACAATCCCGGCGCGGCCAGCGCGCGCGGGCGCCACGTCAGCACCATCCGGCGCCCGGGCGGCGTCACCGAGGCCACCTCCGAGGTCTCGATGCAGGCGACGCCCACGCATTTCCATGTACTGCTCGAGCTGCGGGTGAACGTGAACGGCCTTCCCCACCACGCCCGTGAGTGGACGAGGTCGGTGCCCCGGCAGCTGCTCTAGCGAGGGTCGGGATCGTGCGCCGTCATCCCGAGCTCCGAGATCGCGAACGAGAGCCACTCGGGTGCCGAGAGGCCGGAGGCGGTCATGTGCCCGGTGTCGGGCACGATCCGCAGGAGCACCGGGCGGTCGCCGGCACCGGTCGCATCGCGCAGGGTGGCCGCGAACCGGCGGCCGTGCCAGTCCGGGCAGCGCAGGTCGTGATCGCCGGAGACGACCAGCACCGAGGGGTAGCGGCGGCCCGGCTCGACGGCGTGGACCGGCGAGTAGGCGGCCAGCACCTCGTGCATGCCCGGGTCGGCCGGATCGCCATATTCGGTGCGGAACTCGGCGGGATACGCGTCCCGTGTGTACTCCAGCATGTCGGTCAGCGGCACCAGCGGCATCGCGGCCCGGAAAAGGTCCGGATGCTGGGTGATCGCGGCCGCGGTCAGGAGGCCGCCGTTCGAGGCCCCGACCAGCGCCATCCGGCCGGCGTCGGCGATTCCCGACTCGGCCAGGTGCCTGGCCACCGACACCAGGTCATCGAACGTCCGCTGCTTGCGCTCCAGCCGGCCCTCGTGCCAGAAGTCGTCGCCGTAGGTGCCGTCTCCGCGCAGGTGCGGGAGCACGACCGCGCCTCCGGCCTCCACGAACGGCAGGAGCTCGGCGAGGAAGCCGGGCAGGCCCATGGCCACGTTCCAGCCGCCGTAGCCGTAGAGAAGCGCCGGGCGCGGGCGACCGCCGGCGGCGGGCTCCACCACCCAGCAGGTGATCTCCCGGCCGTCCACCGCGGGCAGGCGGACAAGCTCGGCGCGCACGTCGGCGAACGGGGCGGGAGCGTCGCCGTCGCGCGTCAGGCGGCACGATTCGACGTCGTACGTGTGCGCGGAGGGCGGGGTCGCGAGGCCCGAGGCGACGAACGTGACGGAGCCGCTGTCGTGGCGCACGATGCCGTCCATCATCACGTGGCCGTGCACGGCGCTTGCGAGCAGCGAGGTCTGGGGAGGCAGCGGCACCGAATCCAGCTCGCGGCCGTCGGCCGTGCAGATGCGGATCCGCGGCTCGGTCTCGATCAGCTCGACCACCACGAGCCGGTCGCCGCGCACCGACACCTGGCGGATCGTGCCCTCGCCCTCGGCGACCAGCTCGCGCCAGGTCGCGCGGTCGTGGGCCGTCTCGATCGGGATCCGCACCACCCGCCCCCGTGGCGCTCCGTGCGTGGTCATGCAGACGTAGTCCTCGCCGTCGAAGTCGCCGATGAACGTGCCCGGGAAGTCGATCAGGAACGGGCGCCACTCGGTGCCCGCGGCGAGGTCGCGGATGGCGTCCGGCCGCGGCGCGACGTCGCCCGAGCAGGCGGCGAGCCAGCGGCCGTCCGCGGACAGCTGTGGGTAGGCGAACTCCTCCTCCGCCCACGTGACGGCGGGCTCCGGCTCGTCCCGCACCGGCTCGCCGAGCCGGTGAAAGAAGATCGCCTTCTGCGGCGCCACGAAGTCGGAGCCGCGACTGCGGTTGTAGTAGAAGCCGGAGGAGTCGGGGAGCCAGGCGACCACCCCGAACGACGTGTTCGGGATCCGCTCCGGGCCCAGGTCGCCCGAGTCGACGTCGAGCACGTGCAGCACGCTCAGCTCGGAGGCGTGGGCCGACACGCCGAACGCGATCCGGCGCCCGTCCGGCGACGGATACCACCAGTCCAGCCAGGGCGCCTCGGGCTCGGTCCAGCCGGTCAGGTCGATCATCGCCCGCTCGTCCGCCGATCCGGCCTCGCGCACGGTCACCACCGGCGGCCGCCAGAACGCCCGGCGGCGGGCGGTGAACCAGCGGTCTCCCGCCTTCACCGGCAGCGGCCGGTGCGCCTCGAGCGCCAGCTGCTCGACCCGCGCCCGCACACCTGCGACGTCAGGTCGGGCGGCGAAGTAGGCGTCGGTCTCACGCTGCCGGTCGGCCACCCACTGCGGGTCGTCGGCGCGATCGCGGGCGGAGCTCTCCACCCGCGGGACGCTAGTTGATCGGAGGGACCGTATGTTCGTGAACCGCATGCCGCGCTACGAGATCCTCGACCCGGGGTCGATGGAGGTGCTCGACCGCGGGTGGCGGCGGATCGTGAGCGAGATCGGGATCGAGTTCGGCCTGCCCGAGAGCCTGGAGGCGTTCCGGGCAGCCGGTCAGCGGGTGGACGGCACCGTCGTTCACCTCGACCCCGACTTCGTCGTGGAGCAGCTGGCCAAGGCACCGCCCGAGTTCGATGTGCGGGCGCGGAACGACGAGCGATCGCTGCACATCGGCGGCGACGCGATGACGTTCGCCGCCGTGTACGGGCCGCCGTTCGTGCGCGACGGGGACGTGCGCCGCGACGCCACCTACGACGACTTCCGGCGACTGGTCAAGCTGGTCCAGCGCTACGACGACATCGACACGCCGGGCGGGGTGATCTGCGAGCCGAACGACCTGCCGCTCGACTCGCGGCATCTCGACATGACGTTCGCGCTGCAGACGCTGTCCGACAAGCCGTTCTTCGGCTCGGTCACCTCGGGGCCGAACGCCGAGGACAGCATCCGCATGGCGGAGATCCTGTTCGGCGGCCGGGCGCAGATCGAGCGCACGCCGGTGATGTTCGCGATCGTGAACGTGAACTCGCCGCTTCGCTACGACGAGCGGATGCTGGCCGCGCTGCACGCCTACGCGGCGGCAGCGCAACCGGTGATCGTGACGCCGTTCCTGCTCATGGGCGCGATGTCGCCGGTCACGATCCCGGCGGCCATCGCCCAGCAATCGGCGGAGGCGTTCGCCGGGATCGCGCTCGTCCAGCTCCTGCGGCCGGGCGCACCCGTGCTCCTGGGGTCGTTTCTCTCGACCACGAACATGCAGTCCGGTGCACCGAATTTCGGCGGCCCGGAGTCGGCGCTGGGGCTCGCCTGCACCGGCCAGATCGCCCGCCGCTACCGGCTCCCGTGGCGGGCCGGGGGCGGGGCGCTGACGTCGAGCCAGACGGCCGACGCGCAGGCCGCGTACGAGGGCATGAACACGATGCTGCCCGCGTTCATGGCCGGCGCCAACCTGGTCATGCACACGGCCGGGTGGCTCGAGTCGGGGCTGGTGAGCTGCTACGAGAAGCTGGTCATCGACGTCGAGATCCTGCGCACGCTGGAACATGAGTTCACCCCGATCACGATCGACGAGGCGTCGCTCGCGTTCGACGCCCACCTGGAGGTCGGCCACGGCGGCCACTTCCTGGGCGCAGCGCACACCCTGGAGCGCTTCCGGGAGTGCTTCTACCGGCCGTTTCTCTCGTCGAGCGAGAACTTCGAGCGCTGGACGCGGAACGGCGCCCGGGATGCCGGCCAGCGTGCGGCGGGCATCTGGCGGGCGGAGCTCGAGGCGTACGAGCCGCCGCCGCTGGACGACGGGGTGCGCGAGGAGCTCGAGGAGTACGTCGCCCGCCGCAGGCGCGAGCTCGGCGACTGAGAGTCGGACCACGGGACGGGAGGTGGAGGAGATGGAAACCACAACGGGGAGGGCTCGCGAGGCGGCTCCGCTCACGGCCGAGGGACGGCTCGAGGTCGAGCAGGGGTACGAGATTGCCTACCGCGTGTTCGGGGAGGGGTCGCGGACGGTGCTGGGGCTGCACGGAGGACCCGGAGTGAGCAGCCGCTATCTCGACCGCCTGGCCGAGGTCGTCGGTGGCGACCGCAGGCTCGTCCTCTACGACCAGCTCGGCGGCGGCGACTCCGACCGCCCCGACGACCCGTCCCTGTGGCAGATCCCGCGGTTCATCGCCGAGGTGGAGACGGTGCGCTCGGCGCTCGATCTCGGCGTCGTCACGCTCTTCGGCCAGTCGTGGGGCGGCATGCTCGCACTCGCATACACGCTCGATCATCCGCGCAACGTCGACGCGCTCGTCCTGTCGAATACCTACGCGAACGGGAAGGACTACCTGCTCGACATCTCGGAGCACCGGATGGCGCTCGGCAAGGACCTGCACGCCCTCATGCTGCGACACGAGCACGCCGACGACCTCGACGCGCCGGAGTACCTCGACGCCGTGCTCGAGCTGAACTCGCGCCACCTGCGCCGGTCGAGTCCCTACGAGCCGGAGACGTCGCGGCGCGAGTTCCGCCAGATCGAGGCGCAGTACATGGCCGACAGCGGCCCGGCCTACGCCCTGTGGGGCCCGCACGAGTTCAAGGGCACCGGGCCGCAGGCGTTCTTCGACATCTCCGGGCGCCTGGGCGAGATCTGCGTGCCCGCGCTGATCCTGTGCGGCTGGTACGACGAGCTCTCGCCGAAGCGCTGCAGCCGCACGCTCGCAGACGGGATCGCCGACAACGAGTTCGTCGTGTTCGGCAACGCCAGCCACCTGACCATCCTGGAGAAGGAGGCCGACCTCTACCTGGCGTGCATCCGCGACTTCCTGGCCCGGCGCGTCCCGATCTGACGCCCTTAGCCGTCCACATTCCGTACCGGCCGCCAGCGCGCCGGCCGGTGCTCCACGGCGCGACCCGTCGCGGCGAGCCGCTCCAGATGCGAGATCGCCTCGACGAGCGCGAAGCGCTGCTCGTGGAACCCGAGCGGCTCGTCACCCCAGATCACCTGTGCGGCGTCGAACGCGGACTCGGCGCCCGCCGCGAGCGCGGCGGCGGTCACGTCCAGGCGCTCGTCGTGGTGCCCGGCGATCTCGGCCGACCGGTCGGCGGCGGCGCGGATGACCGGCCCGTGCCCGGGATAGACGACCGCCGGCGCCAGATCGGCCACCCTGCGCAGGGTCCCGAGGTACCGGCCGAGCGGATCGGGAGCGGTGTCCGGCCAGCGGCCGACGTTGGGCGTGATCTCGTCGAGCAGCACGTCGCCGCCGAGCAGCCGGCCGCCGTCATCGTCGTGGAGCGCGATGTGGCCGTCGGCATGGCCGGGCAGGTGCAGGACGTGCCATCGGCGCCCACCCGCATCCACCACGTCGCCCTCGTCCACGAGGCGGGTGGGGACGGCGAGCTCGACGGCGGTGGCGACCTCGGCCCGCATCGACGCCGCGGCCAGGTCGGCCGGCATCCCGTGGTCGCGCAGGTAGCGCTCGAACCCGGCGTCGTCGCCCTCCTCCCAGCCCGCGACGGAGAGGGCCCGGTCGAGCCGGCCCTGCACGATCGCCCGGGCGCCCGTCATCCGCGCGAGGCCTGCGCTCGCGCCCAGATGGTCGGGGTGGTAGTGCGTGAGCACGAGCTGGTGCACGGCCGGGCGGCCGATGGCGTCGAGGACGTCCTCCCACCACGCCAGCGTCCGGCGCGAGCCAAGACCGGCGTCGACCAGCGTCCACCCGTCGGGGGAGGCCAGGGCGTAGCAGTGGACGTGGTCGAGCGCCCACGGGAGCGGCATCGTCACCTGCACGATCCCCGGCTCGAGCTCGGTCAGCGTGGGCTCCGGCATGGAGCGGAAGTATGTCGAGGCCGGGGCCCGGCACCAGACACCCGGTGCCGGGCCCCGTCAGCGCGAGCTAGTGACGCCTGGCCTTCGGCGGCACCCAGTACGGGTGCCTGTGCGGCGCGTCCTCGAGCGCGTTCTTGATCGCGTAGTACGCCGGCTTCTTCTTCAGGTTCTCGTCCCAGGGGCATGGCCGCCGCGCGACGCCGTCGGGGCGGGGATTGTCGTCGTTCTCCTCCGTCCACCGGTCGGACAGGACGAACTGGACGACCGAGATGACCGCCTCCTCCTCGAGCACGGTGTCAAGGTAGCGCTTGTATACCTCCGCCACACCGCGGTCGCGCGGCCCGATCGCGGGCGGGAGCCCGTCGTCGAGGACGTCCATCTCCGTGATGATGATCTTGAGGCCGCGATGGGCGAGCTCGCGCAGGAAGTGGCGGAACTGCCGCCGGTGGAACCGGTGCTTGAAGTCCGTCGCGAGCAGGTGCGCCTGGATACCCATGCCGTGCAGGGGCACGTCGTGGTTCAGCAGGTGGTCGATCACCTCGAGCGCCGCCCGCTGCCGCGGCACCGGCTGGTCGCCGTACTGGTTCACGGTGTCGAACCCGAACTCGTTCAGCAGCAGCAGGGCGTGCGGATCCTGCTCATGCGCCTGGTGGAAGGCCTCGGCGACGTAGCCCGGGCCGATCGTGTTGTACCAGGGCACGTCCGTGCGCAGCCCGCGCTTGCCCTCGGGAGAGGTGACCTCATTGCAGACGATCCACGCCACCACCCGGCCCCGGTAGCGCCGCACCATGGCGCGCACCGTCGAGAAGAGCACGTGGCGCGCCCGTGTGTGGGACATGCCCCACAGGTCGTCGTCCGTCCAGCCCGGCCCGAAGCCCTCGTCCCACACCAACCCCGGCGCGCCGATCACGAGCTGTCCGTTGCTCTCGGCGAACTCGACGATCATGTCGGGGTAGGTGAAGTCCAGGCCGGACGTCGGCGACGGCCGCAGGCGGTACCAGAGGAAGTCGTCCTCGGGCCACAGCATCGCCACCTCACGGCGGAACAGGGCCTTGTACGCGGGGTCGTCCGCATACATCCAGGTCGAGATCGAACCGCCGTACACGATGCCGCGCTTCTGGGCGATCTGCCAGAGCGGGCGGTGATGGTGCCGGTGTTTCCCGAGGGCCCCCGCCAGCGCCGGGCCGGTGCCCGAGAGGACCCCGGCGGCTGCCACTCCAGCTGCGCCTTCAAGAAGCCGACGGCGAGTCGTCCCGCCATTCACGCTGCTCATCGTGCGTTCCCCCCTCCTGCTGGATTGCGGGCGCCATGCTCGAGCGTGCCGGCGGCCTCGCGGGTTGAACCCTGCCGCCCGGGAGCATAAACCATCGCCTCCCGGGAGAAAAGCGCAGGCTAGGATCGGATCGGTGGAGCCCGGCGCCTCACCCCGAATCGACGCGTCCGCACCGGCAGTCATCCTCTCGCCGCACCTGGACGACGCCGTCTGGAGCTGCTTCTCGCTGCTCGCCCGCGAGGACGACGTGCTCGTGGCGACCGTGTTCGCGGGCATCCCCGACGGTGAGCCCGGCTGGTGGGATGCACGGTGCGGCATCACGGACTCGGCGGCGCACGTCCGCGACCGGCGCTCCGAGGACGCCGCGGTGCTCGGGGCGCTCGGCCGCCAGGCCGTCCACCTCGACCTGCTGGACGGTCAGTACCGCGAGGCGCCCGTGCCGGCGGGAGAGATCGTGCGCGCGCTGGCCGAGCGCGTCCCCGCCGTCCGGCGCGTGTACGCCCCCGGCGGGATCGGGCACCCCGATCACGCGCTCGTCCGCGACGCCGGCGCGCTGCTCCGCGAGCAGGGAGTCCCTGTCACCGTCTACACCGACTACTGCTACTCCACCCGCGAGGGCTGGCCAACATTCGTGCGGCCGGACGGCCGGCCCGAGGCCGACGAGCAGTGGCAGGCGTCGATCGGCCACCTGGTGGGCGAGCGGCTGACGCGCCCGCGGGTCGTCCACCTGACGGACGAGGAGTCCGGCCGCAAGCTCGAGGCGATGCGCGGCTACGTGACGCAGTTCGAGCACATCGAGGCCGAGGAGCCGAACTGGCAGGTCGACGGGAAGGGGTCGGCCGATCCGGAGAAGCGCGCCGTCGAGGTCTTCTACGACCTCGCCGCGGCGTAGGGCTCAGATGCGTGAACCGGTCGTGTTCAGTCCAGCGTCGCGATCCGGTCGCTGAGCCAGTCCCCGAACCCGGGCCGGATGTCCGTCGCCACGTGGGCGTTCGGGGGCAGGCCGGTCTTCCCGTGCAGGTCGCAGATCGTGCGCCCCCGGCCGACCGGGCCGCAGTCGACGTCGACGTGGCAGTCGGTGACCGTGAGCAGCCCGGGGTCGATGACGTGCGCGACCGCGACCGCGTCGTGGATCGGGCTTCCGGCCCAGCCGACGTGCGAGCGGCCGTAGTACGAGACCAGCTCGGCCGTGAGCTTCCCCGCCCGTCCCGCCTTCACCAGGCGCTCGCCGTGCGACGGCTCGAGCAGGGCCCGGTGGGTGACGTCCAGGCCGACCATGGTCACGTCCATGCCGCTCGTGAACGTCCGCCGGGCGGCGTCCGGATCGGCCCAGATGTTGAACTCGGCGTTCGGAGTGACGTTCCCGAACCCGGTCGCCCCGCCCATCAGGACGACGCGGCCGACGCGGGCGGCCAGCTCCGGGTAGCGCGCGGCGAAGAGGGCGATGTTGGTCAGCGGCCCGGTCGGCACGAGCACGAGCGGCTCCGGCGACGCCTCGACGTGCTCGGCGATCAGGTCGATCGCGTGCGCGGCGGCCGGCTCGCGTGACGGCGGAGGCAGGTCGGGCCCGTCGAGCCCGGTCGGGCCGTGCACGTCGCCGGGGGTGAAGGGGTCCTGCACGAGTGGGCGGTCGGCGCCGGCGGCGACGGGGATGTCCGGCCGGCCGGCATGGTCGAGGACGCGGATCGCGTTCGCGACCGTGTGCCGGAGCGGGGCGTTGCCCGAGACCGTCGTGACCGCCCGCAGCTCGACCTCGGGGCTCGCGAGCGCGAGCATGATCGCAATGGCGTCGTCGTGGCCGGGGTCGCAGTCGATGAGGATGGGCACCGGCATCGGGCGGGCTCAGTATGCCGCGCCCATTGGCTAGCGTGCCGCCGGATGCGCATCACGATCATCGGCGCGGGAGGGTTCCGTACGCCGCTGACGTACCGCGCCCTCCTCGAGGCGCGCGAGCGGCTCGGCGTCACCGAGGTCGTCCTGCACGACAGCGCCCCGGCCCGGCTCGCCACGATCGAGGCGGTGCTCGGGGGCATCGACGCCGAGCGGCGCGCCGCGCTGCCGCGGCGGCACGCGACCGATCTCGAGGACGCCGTGCGGGGAGCCGCGTTCGTGCTGTGCGCCATCCGGGTCGGGGGCCTCGAGGGGCGGATCGTCGACGAGGCGGTGCCGCTCGCCCATGGCGTTCTCGGCCAGGAGACGGTCGGGCCGGGCGGGATCGCGTTCGCCCTGCGGACGCTCGGGCCGATGCGGGAGATCGCGTTGGCGATCGCCCGGCACGCGCCGGACGCCTGGCTCGTCAACTTCACGAACCCGGCCGGCATGATCACGGAGGCGCTGACCCCGATCCTGGGCGAGCGCGTCGTCGGGATCTGCGACTCGCCCGACCACCTCGTGCGCGAGGTGGCGGCGGCGATCGGCGCGCCGCCGGCCGAGCTCGCGGTCGACTACGCCGGCCTGAACCACCTGGGATGGGTGGTCGGGGCGCGACGGGCGGGGCGCGAGGTCCTGCCCGGGCTCCTGGCCGACGACCATCGGCTCGCGCGCCTGCCGGCGGCGGGGCTCTTCGGCATCCCACGGCTGCGCGAGCTCGGCGCGGTACCGAACGAGTACCTCGTCTACTTCGAGCATCCGGACCGGGCGATGGAGGGGTTCCGGCGCGACGGCGCCACCCGGGGGCAGGCGCTCGCCCCGGCCCAGGACGCGTTCTACGCCGCCGCGCAGGAACCGGGCCGGGGCGCGGCGCGGGCTTGGCGGCGGGCGGTGCACGCCCGCAACCGCAGCTACATGCGAGAGGCCCGCACGCATGAGGTGGACGAGCCGCTCGAGGGCGAGGACGAGCAGCCGGCCGGCGGCTACGAGGCGGCGGCGCTCGCCGTGATGGAGGCGCTTGCCGGCGCCGGGC
>JBKPMQ010000278.1:0-6121 GCA_046732235.1 Actinomycetota bacterium | reverse complement strand
GGCCGGAGCTGCGGCAGCGGGCGGAGGCCGAGTGGGCCCGCGGCGGCGCGCCGCTCCCGACGATCCGGCGGCTGCGCCGCGAGCTCTCGGGCGGCCCGGTAACGCCGCCCAGCGTGCGCACGATGCAGCGCTGGCACCGCGAACGGCGGTGGGCAGATGATTGATCCCCCGCCCCCGCGCGCCTGGACGTCAGGCTGTTGGCGGGGTTCGGCTCGTGGCTGGGCTGCGGCTGCGATCCGTCGCATCGCATCGTCCTCCCTCGCTCGCGTGCAGAGCACGCGTCGCTCGGTGCGTCCTTGCGCTGCTCGGTTCTCGCCGCCCTGGACATCACGGCGGCGAAGGATCAATCATCTATCCGCCGCTGATCGCAGATATGACGTCGACGCGCGAGTCGGGCCGCAGCGCCGTGTCGAGTCCGGCCCGCTCGCGATCGACGTAGACGTTCACGTGTCGGCGCAGCGCAGGCCCCGGCTCGCACAGGCGGTCGCGCAGGCCGGGCCAGCGCTCGTCGAGGCGGTCGATCGCCTCGTTCACGGTCGCCGCCTCGACGTCGAGCCGCCGCGGCAGGTCGGCGAACACGGTCGGCAGGGTGACTGGCAGATGGAGGTCGGCCATGGCTAGGAGATCACCGCCACCTCGACCGAGGCGATGCCGGGCAGATAGCTTGCGGCCGCCGTCCACGACTCACCCTCGTCGTTGCTCGCGAACACCTGGCCGGTGCTCGTCCCGAAGTAGAGGCCGGGCGAGTCGAGGTCGTCCATCGCGAGGCCCTCCCGCAGGACGCCCAGATAGGCGTTCCGCTGCGGCAGCCCGTTGTCGAGCCGGCGCCACGACGATCCGCCGTCCTGGGTCCGCCACACCGCCGCGTGCCCGTCGGGCATGCACCGGCCGTGGCCGGCGTCGAGCGGGATCACGTAGAAGCTCTCGCGGTCGTGCGGGTGGGCGGCCGCGGCGAAGCCGAAGTCGCTCGGCAGGCCCTCCGTGATCTCGGTCCACGAGCGGCCGGCGTCGTCGCTTCGGTGCATGCCGCAGTGGTTCTGCTGGTAGAGCCGGTCGTGGTCGACCGGCGACATGACGAGCTTGTGGACGCAGTAGTTGACCCGGGGATCCTCGAGCGGCCAGTCGGCGCGGAGGCCCTCGTTCCGCGGCGTCCACGACTTGCCGTCGTCCGTGGTCTCGAAGATGCCCCAGCCCTGGACCACCGCCCAGAAGCGGTCGCGGTCGTTCGGGTCGGGCAACAGGCCGGCGATGCCGAGGTGCCCCGGCGGCTGGTTCTGGGGCATGTTCCACTTGTCCCGGCCCGGCTGGCCGTCGAGCGTCGAGAGGAGCGACCAGGTCACCCCACGGTCCCGGCTCTCGAACACGCCGGCCGCCTCGGCGCCCGCCAGGAGGCGGCCGTGCGCCGCCATCAGCCCGGCCACCTTGGAGAGCCGCAGCTCGCCGTTCTCGCCGTAACCGAGGCCGTCGCTCGAGAGCTCCCACGTCTCGCCCGTGTCAGGGCTGCGCCAGACGCCGGCGCCGTGCCACTCGCTCGCCGCGGAGGCGTAGATCGCACCCGTCTCCGGGTCGTGGATCGCGCGGTAGATCGGCCAGCCGTCGCAGAACGGCCCGCGCACGTCCCACTCGCGGCGGGCCTCGTCGCTCTCGAGGATGAAGCAGCCCTTCCGCGTCCCCACAAGCAGCAGTACTCGCGTGGCCATCAGCGCACCTCCCGGTCGGGGTTCTCTGAAGGGAGACCCGCGCCGGCCGGGAAACTCATCGGCGGCCGGCTACTCCTTCGTGGTCGGGGAGACCTTGAGCTGCCCCTGCGAGATCTCCTCGAGCGCCATCGTCAGGAAGTTCTTCGAGCGCGACTCGACGAGCGGCGGCGCGAAGCTCTCGAAGCTGCCCTCGCCGAGCTGGTGGTGGTAGTCGTTGATCTGGCGCGTGCGCCGCGCGGCGGCGATCACGAGCGCGTACTTGCTGTCCACCTTCTCCAGCAGGTCGTCGATCTTGGGATGGATCATTCGTGCTCCTCAGCGTTCATCGCCGACCGCATCAGCTCCGCCAGCTCGGCGGCGGCGCGGTCGGCGTCGTCGTTGGTGATCGTGTGGTCGAACTCGGGCCTTGCCGTCATCTCCTCGGCCGCGATCCGCAGCCGGTCATTGACCTCCGTCTCGGTGTTCTGCCGGCGGCCGCGAAGCCTGGCCTCGAGGTCCGCCATCGTCGGAGGGGCCACGAAGACGAGCACTGCGCCCGGCATCTGTCGCCTGATCTCACGAGCTCCGGCGACCTCGATCTCCAGCACGACGCTCCTGCCGTCCCGGAGCCGCTGCTCAACCTCACTGCGCACGGTGCCGTACCGGTTCCCCGCGTAGGATACATGCTCCAGGAAGTCGCCCGCCTCGACCCGGCGGGCGAACTCGGTCTCGCTCAGGAAGTGGTACTCGCGCCCGTCCTGCTCGTCCGGCCGCCGCGGCCGGGTCGTCGCCGAGGTCGCCACCTCGAGCTCGGGCAGCGCAGCGCGGGCGCGGGCGATGAGCGTGCCCTTGCCGACGCCCGAAGGGCCGGCGACGACGAACAGGCGGCCGCTCACGGCAACCCCCCGCAGGTGGCGATCAGGTCCCGAACAGGTCGAGCAGCTCGCCGCGCTGGCGATCCGAGAGACCGCCGACGGTCTTGCTCTGGCTGATCCGGCACTGCGTCAGCAGGCGGGTCGCCTTCACGCGCCCCAGCCGAGGCACGGCGACCAGCATGTCGTAGACCTTCGCCGTCAGCACCTCGTCCGGCGGGTCGGCGATCAGGTCGCCGATCCGCACCCGTCCCGCCTTGAGGTCGCGCTTCAGCTGCGCCCTCCGCACCCGTATGTGGTTCGCCCGGCTGAGCGCCTCCATGCGCTGATCGAGCGATCGAGAAGGCGTCTGGGAGAGGGTGCTGGTTGTCATGGTAGGGGGCGATTATACCCATGGGAAGGCGGCGTGCAACCACGGAAAAACCCCATGAAAAAGGGAAATTCGCGCCCGAAACACTCAAGCTCGAGTCGAGCTTGATAGTCGAGGGTGGGCGGCGCCGACCAAATCGCCGACCGTCTCCGCGCGGTGCCGATGCATCAGCCGTCCGAGCTGCGGGAGCACCCGCTCGGGCAGCCCGGGGTCGGTGAAGAGGGACGTCCCAATTCCTACCAGGCTCGCGCCGGCCGCGAGGAACTCCACGCAGTCCTGCGCCGAGGCGACCCCGCCCATGCCGATGATCGGCAGGCCGGTCGCGGCCCGCGCGTGGAAGATCGCGTGCAGGGCGACGGGCTTGATCGCCGGTCCGGAGAGGCCTCCCCCGCCCCCTCCGAGCAGCGGTCGCAGCCGGTCGCGGTCGATCGCGATGCCGCGCACCGTGTTGATGAGGACGAGGCCGTGGGCGCCGCCCTCCGCGGCGGCGGTCGCGATCGCGGCGACGTCCGAGACGCTCGGGCTGAGCTTCGCGAGGACGGGCACGTCGGTCTCGGCCCGGCACCGCTCGACCAGGGCGCGGGTCTCGCCCGCGTCGGTCCCGATCGAGATGCACCCGGACTCGACGTTCGGGCAGGACACGTTCAGCTCGATCGCAGAGACCGCGGGGTGGGCGCCGATGCGGGCGACGGCCGTCGCGTACTCCGACGGCGACCACCCGCCGACGCTCACGATGACGGGGACGCCGAGTTCGCCCAGGCGGGGCAGGTGGTCGGCGCAGAAGGCGTCGAGCCCGGGGTTCGCGAGCCCGATCGAGTTCACCATCCCGGCGGGCGTCTCGGCGATGCGGACGGGTGGGTTCCCCTCCCGCGGGTGAAGCGTGACCGTCTTTGTCACGAAGGCCCCCAGCCCCAGCGTCCCGGCGGCAAGTGCGTCGAGGGTTCCCGACCCGTTGACGAGTGGGTTGCGGAGCGCGATGCCGCAGAGCTCGGCGCGCAGGTCAGGCGAGGACACGCGCGGCCTCCACGACGGGCCCCTCGATGCAGAGCCGCTTCCATGTCCCGTCGATGCGGACGGCACACCCGTAGCAGGCGCCGAAGCCGCAGGCCATCGCCGCCTCCATCGCCAGCTGGCAGGGCACGTCGTGCTCGGCGCAGAGCGCCGCCACCGCCTCGAGCATCCGGTCGGGCCCGCAGGCGTACACCGTCGCGTCCGCCGGGAGCAGGCGGGCGAGCGGCTCGGTGACGAGCACCGGATCGAGGACGACCGTCGCGTCGGGATCGACGAGCCCGGCGCAGACCGCGTGTTCGGCGGAACGGAACCCGAGCACGGCCCGCACGTCGCCCCGCGGCTCGAGCCGCCGCTTCAGCCCCGGGAGGATGGCGGCGCCGATGCCGCCGCCGACGAGGATCGAGGGCCCGGCGGCGACCTCGAAGCCGTGCCCGAGCGGGCCGAGCACGGAGACGGTCCGGGCCTCGATGAGCGCCTGCGTGCCCGGGCCGCGCACGTCGAGCAGGAACGCGAGCTCGCCGTCGCCGGCCCACGCCGCCGAGACCGCGCGGGGCAGGTACGCGGCGGCCGGTACCGGCTCGGCGCGGAGCATGAAGAACTGGCCGGGGACGCCGTTGTCGCCGCCGTCGTCGCGCAGCCGCAGGAGCGTGTAGGCGCCGACCGCCTCGACGGCGGCGACGGCGAGGCTACGGGTCGGCGGCGGCACTGACGGCCTCGTGGGGATGCAGGTCCTGGAGCGCCACCGGCTCGACCGCCCGAGCCTGGGCGATCGACTGCACCGCCGCCGAGGCCCCGGCCATGGTGGTGATGCAGGGGATGCGGTGGGCGATCGCCGCCGCGCGGATCTCGTAGCCGTCGGCGCGCGTGCCGCGCCCGCCGGGCGTGTTGATGATGAGCTGGATGCCGCCGTCGCGGAGCATGTCGACCACGTTCGGCGACCCCTCCACCACCTTCAGCACCGCCTGCACGGGGATGCCGATGCGGCGCAGCGCCCGGGCCGTGCCCGCGGTCGCGACCAGGTCGAACCCGAGCGACTGCAGGAGCGCGGCGAGCATCGTCGCGGCCGGCTTGTCGCGGTCGCGCACCGAGAGAAACGCCGTGCCCGCGCGCGGGAGCGGCCGGCCGGCGGCCCGCTCCGCCTTGCTGAAGGCGGTCGGGAAGTCGGGCCCGATCCCCATCACCTCGCCGGTCGAGCGCATCTCCGGGCCGAGCGTCGGGTCGGCCCCGGCGAAGCGCTGGAAGGGCAGCACGACCGCTTTCACGCTCGTGTGGGCGACCTCGCCCTCCGCCAGATCGATGTCGAGCCCGAGTGCCGCCCGGCAGGCCGCACCGACGAGGTCGCGGCCTGCGGCCTTGGACACGAACGGCACCGTGCGCGACGCGCGCGGGTTGGCCTCCAGCACGTAGACGGCCGATCCCTGGACGGCGAACTGAACGTTCAGGAGGCCCCGCACGCCGAGCGCCTCGGCGATGGCGGCGGTCTGGCGCCGGAGCTCGCCCTCGACCCGCTGGCCGAGCGACATCGGCGGGATGACGCAGGTCGAGTCGCCGGAGTGCACGCCCGCCTCCTCGACGTGCTCCATGATCGCACCGATGACGGTGCGCTCGCCGTCGCAGATCGCGTCGACGTCGACCTCGATCGCATCGTCGACGAACCGGTCGACGAGCGATCCCGGCTGCACCGGCCCGGCCCGGAGCGAGGCGTCGTCGTCGCAGATGCGCATCTCGCGGCCGCCGAGCACGTAGCTCGGCCGCACCAGCACCGGGTACCCGATCCGGTTCGCGATCGCGACCGCCTCGTCGGCGTCTGCGGCGATCCCCCACTCCGGCGCCTGCAGGCCGAGGTCGGCCAGAACGCGGCCGAACCGCTCCCGGTCCTCGGCGACGTCGATGGCGGCGAACGGCGTCCCCAGAATCTTCACCCCCGCCTGCTCGAGCCGGCGGGCTAGCCGCAGCGGCGTCTGGCCGCCGAACTGGACGACGACCCCGACGGGCTGCTCGCGCTCGACCACCTCGAGCACGTCCTCGACCGTGAGCGGCTCGAAGAAGAGCCGGTCGGACGAGTCGGCATCGGTCGAGACGGTCTCCGGGTTGCAGTTGACCATGACCGCGTCATAGCCGAGCTCGCGGAACGTCTGCACGGCCCGGACGCAGCAGTAGTCGAACTCGATCCCCTGGCCGATCCGGTT
>JBKPMQ010000277.1:0-8873 GCA_046732235.1 Actinomycetota bacterium | reverse complement strand
GCCGCCCGCCGGGTCATGCGCGGCCGATGAGGCGCGGCGCGGCGCTCAGGGCTATGAGCGCGATCGCCGCCACCACCGCCAGGCCCTGCGACGTCCGGCCGGCGACCACGAGCAGCACGGCATCGACGAGGGCAAGGGCCGAGGTGGCCGCGTGGATCCGCCGCAGCGGCAGCAGATCGGCCGCCAGGGAGCCCGCCGCGACGATGAACGCCACGATCCCGAGGAGCGCCATCGGGAAGAACACTCCCGGGCGCCCGATCAGGAGCCCGGCCGCCGCGGCGGCGGCACCGAGGACGCCGAGGGTGACGCGCAGCCCGGTCATTCGGTCGAGTAGCGGTCGAGGACGCGGCCGCGCTCGTCGATGAACTGGTAGGTGATCCGCGCCGCGGTCACCGAGACGCGCAGCGACCCGAAGTCGAGGAGGGACACGACGGCGTCAGGGCTGCGCTTCGTGAACTCCGCCGCGCCGGCCCCCTCGCCGCCCGTCCCGACCACGAATTCGGGAATGCCGCCGACGATCCGGCGCTCGTACCGGTGCAGGTGGCCGGCGATCACCGCCGCGACGTGCCGCCGGCGCAGGAGGGGCAGGATGGGGTCGCCGGGCTGGATGGGCCGGTGCAGCACCACGAACCGCACCCGCGGCCCCGGCCGCGCCAGCGCGCGGCGGGCGAACGCCAGCTCCGCCGGGCCGTCGTCCAGCCCGAGCAGCACCACCTGAACCGGCCCGTAGTCGACGACGTAGCGGCCCGCGTCGTTCGGCAGGTGCAGCGCGCGGGCGACCCCGGAGCCGTTGTTGTAGAACAGGTCGTGCTCGCCCATGGTGGCGTAGAGCGGCGCCTCCAGCATCACGTCGTGGAGCGGCCGGAAGATGTTGCGGTCGAGCAGCACCGGGGCCCCAACCAGGTAGCTGTTGTCGCCGGCCGTGACGACGAAGTCGGGATCCTCCGCGGCCAGCGTGCGCCCCACGGCCCACTCGTGGTCGGTCCCGGAGCCGTAGTCGCCGATGGCGGCGAACGTCACCGGCGCCCTCGGGTCGCTCGGCGCCGTGCGGAACGACCCCGCCGCCCGGCCGGCGCCGCCGACGGACGCCGTCCACAGGTAGCGCACGCCCGGCTCGAGCCCCGTGAAGCTTCCGTCATGAGCGGTCGCCGTCGTGCCGTCGGGTGCCGTGGCGACGAGCTCGACCGTGCGGTCGCCGGGGAGCGTCCAGGCGAGCTCGGCCGACGTCTGGCCGAGCCGGATCACGAACGGCCCCCGTTTGAACGGGTCGCCGCTGGGGGAGAGCAGGTAAAGCCGCCAGTAGACCAGCACCGCCGCGATCACGAGGAAGAGCACCGCGCACAGCATCGCGAGGCCGACCACCACACGCCGCAGCCTGCGTTCGAGCGGCGTCCGGACGGCCATCGCCGGAGCCTACCGGTGCGTCTTGTGACCGCTCTCTAGACTCCCGCGATGGCACGCACGTCCGACCGGCTGGTTGCCGCGCTCAGCGAGCGGCTGGCCACCGCCACCGACCGGGCGATCCGCACCGTCGTCAAGCACCGCGGCCCCGCGATCGCCGCTGCCGGCGACGCGCTGCGGGCCGAGCATCCCGGAGCCGATCCGGCCCGGCTCGTGCGCATCGCATTCGCCCGCCGGTCGTGGCACCTCGCCGGCACGGGCGCGGCCAGCGCGATCCCGGCCGTGGTACCGGGGCCCGGGACGCTCGCCGAGATCGGCGCCGCCCTCGGAGACGTGGCCCTTCTCACCGGCGCCCAGGTCGAGCTGATCCTCATCGGGGCGCACGTGTTCGGGCGGCCGCTGGCCGAGCAGGACGCCAGGCTGCTGGACGTGCTGCTCGTGCTCGGGATGGACGTCGGCGCGGTCAAGCTCCGCCGGGGCGGCGAGGTCGAGGCGATGGGCTCGCGGTACCGGCCCGGCGACCTGCGGGGGGCGCGGGCCGACGCGCTGTCGGCGAGCGTCTCCGGCCGGCTGGCCCTGCAGGTCACCGGCCGGCTCGCGCGCCGGCGGGCGCACATCATCCTGGGCCGCGAGATCCCGCTGCTCGGCATCGGCCTCGCCGCCGGGTACAACCTGCGCTCGACCCGCGGCCTCGGCCACGAGACGGTCCGCTTCTTCCGCCACATCGCCTAACCGGGGTCAGACCCCGAACGGCGGCCGTGACATGGCTGTTGCACTTCCGTTCGGGGTCTGACCCCGATCGCATACCTCGGGGTGGACGCCGCGGCGGCCCGCACCTCGTTCGCCCGGCAGCCGTTCCCGCCGCTTGGCGATCCGGCCCAGATCGCCGACATGGCCACGCTCGCCGCCGCACGTCCTCTTCTGCGCCCTCGCAGCGCGGCTGATCAGCCGCGGACGTGCACGAAGGCCATCACGCGATGGTCGGCACGGCGCTCGAGCTGGGCGATCCGGCCGCCGTTCGGCTCGCCGGAGGTCGTGACGTTGCCCTCGATCGTGCAGAACGTCGTGCCGGGCTGGCCGGTCCAGTCGTCGAACATCGCCACGTGATCGGCAACGCCGTCGCCGTCCAGGTCGAACACCGGCAGGTCGCCCGGCAACGGCCTGCGGGTGATGGAGAGCTGGTTCTCGCCGCGCTGGGCGTCCCAGAGGATGTGCGGCACGTACGCGTACCTGGCGCCGGCGGCGAATGCCGTCGAGCCGGCCCGCGCGTAGCACCAGGACACGAAGATCGCGGACCACGGCGCCGGCACGCCGTACCAGTCCGTGCAGTCGATCCGGCGCGACCCGGCCGGCGTCTCCCGCTCGCCCACGTTCGAGATCGCGATGTCGTAGGCGGTGTTCCAGAGGCCCACGTCCTGCGCCCGCCGCAGCCGGCGGGTGTGGGTCGCCTTGAACGCCGGCGGCTGGGCGACGCCGCCCGCCAGCATCGCCACCATGTCGGGCGAGGCGATCTCGTCGATCTGCTTCTCGGGATAGCCGAGCCAGTACTTGGCCCGCCGCACGGCGGCCGCGGTGCGCTCGCCGTAGACGCCGTCGATCGGCCCCGGGTCGAACGTTCCGAACGGGTTGTGCAGCAGCAGCCGCTGCGCCTGGGCCACGTCGCCGCCCTCCATCGGCGGGGAGCTGAGGTGGAGCGGGACGGCGGTGGTCGTGGTCGCCATTGGCCGCGGAAATACTAGCCGCGCGCCGGGGTGGAAATCAGTTGAGCCCCGGGTCCTCCGGCATCCGGGCCACGAGCCGGTACTCGCCGCCCTTGCGCTCGAGCACGTGGCTCCAGAGCGCCTCGGTGTCGGCGCAGAACACGTCGCCTGGGAGGGCGGGCTCCACGAACCACGCGTCCTCCTCGAGCTCGCCCTCGAGCTGGCCCTCGCCCCAGCCCGAGTAGCCGGCGTACACCCGCACCCGCGTGACCTCTTCGGCCAGGGTGTCCATGTCGGAGTCGACGCCGATCGGAGCGATCGGGCCGCACACCGCGCCGTCCGGCGGCGGGCCGGCGTACTCGGCGAGCGCGATCACGGCCTGCGGCTGCACCGGCCCGCCCGCGAACACGCACCCGCCGTCGAGGTCGGCCAGCTCGGGCACGGCCTCGGACACGGGCAGCTCGGTGGGGCGGTTCAGGACGACGCCCAGCGCGCCCTCCTCCGAGTGCTCGATGACGAGCACGACGGTGCGGTGAAAGTTGGGGTCGACCAGCAGCGGGGCCGCGATCAGCAGCTTGCCCTTGAGGGACGATTCGGCCACAGGCCGCAGTCTAGGTGGTTGATTGGTGAGTCCCGTGATGTCCAAGGTGCAAGCCCGATGGGCTTGCACCGGTCAGCGGTGACCTGCGATCACGCAAGGGCATGCGCTGGGCTGCGAACCGAGCAGCGCAAGGATGTAGGGAGCGTTCATACGTGGTCGTGGGCGTCTGCGATCACGCAGACGCCCATGCGCGATGCGACGGTTCAAGCGGTCAAGGGCCGGTGCCCTTGACCGCGGCCCGAGGCGTCTGCGATCACGCAGACGCCGAGGCGCAGCCCCACCAGCGCTACACCGGACCACCGACCGTCGTGCGTCCAGGCGCGCGCGGACTTACCGATCAACCACCTAGGGTCGCGCGACGAGCGTCGATGCGTCCGGCCTCTGCTTCAGGAGCCCGGTGCGGTGCATCCAGTCGCCGAAGCGCTGCCAGGCGGCCGCGTCCAGCGGTCCCGTTTGCAGCAGCTTGAGCGTCGCAGGCACGCTGGCGCGGATCGTGCCCCGGTAGTCGCGGTAGGCATGCCCGACCATCACCTGTACGGCGGCGGCCGGATGCTTCTGCGCCCACCGGGTCGCCGCGGCGAGCGCCGTCACGAACCGCCCCACGGTGCGCCGGTACTCCGAATCGGAGTGGAGCCTGTCGGCGTTCGCGACGATCACGAGCTCGTCGTAGCCGGGGACGCCGTAGCGGTCGTACGGGAACACGACCGGATGGACGCCCTCCCTGGCGAACTGGATCCCCTCGATGTTCTGGAACACGCCGGCGACGGCGTCCACCCGGTGCTGCAGCAAGGCCGGCACCTGGTTGAAGTGGACGTTCTCGAGATGGACGTCGGACGGGTCGACGCCCGAGTGGCGCAGCACCGTGTCGACGAATGCCGTGGTGCTGCTCGAGCCGTCGACGCCGATCGTCTTGCCGCGCAGATCGGCCGGGGAGGTGACCCCGCTGGCCCCGGACGCGATGATGGAGCTCAGGGCCTCGGGTGCGACCGACGCCACCGCGACCACCGGCACGTGCTCCTGCTGGGCATAGAACAGCTCCGGCTCGTAGTCGATGCCGAGCTCCGTCGTCCCCGCCGCCACCAGCCGGATCGGGTCGGAGACGTCGGATGGGGCATGCGGCGTCACGTCGAGCCCGGCGCGGCGGAAGAACCCATGGTCGATGGCGGTGTAGACGCCCACGTGGTCGGCGTTCGGATACCAGTCGAGCGCGAGGCTGACGTCGGTCGTGTGACCGCTCGTCGTGGCGGCGCCGGAGTTCCCGCCGCAGCCGGCGAGGACGAGGACGGCGAGGAGGGCGAATCGGTGGCGCATGGCTTGCATCCCTTCGCTGGCATGACCCAGATCAGGTTCGCGGGTCGGCGCTCCGGCGCCCTCTCAGCCCCCGGCGGGGCTCCCCGGCAAACGGTTTATGGGTCTCACTCTACCCGCCGCGCCCACGGGATGGTCAGGCGCTCGATCAGCGTCACCGCCCCGAACAGGAGCAGCGCGAGCGCCGCCAGCACGACGACGGCCGCGCCGACGAGCGGGGCGTCGTACTGGGCGGTGCCCTCGCGCATCGCGTCGCCGAGCCCGGAGCCCGACCCCGCGTACTCGGCGAACAGGGCGGCGACGGCGGCGTAGGACGCGGCGACGCGCATGCCGGTGAAGATCGACGGCAGCGCCCACGGCAGCTCGACCCGGCGGAAGATGGCCGTCCGCGAGGCCCGCAAGGTGCGCATCACCCGCACATGCTCGGGATCGACCGAGCGGAACCCGTCCAGGGCGGCGACGGTGACCGGGAAGAAGCACACGAGCGCGACGATCACGAGCTTCGGCGCGAGTCCGAAACCGAGATAGATCACGAGGATGGGCGCGATCGCGACGACCGGGACGCTCTGCGACGCGACGAGCAGCGGATAGACCGCCCGCCGCACGGTGCCCGACGCGTGCAGCGCGATCGCGGCGGCGAGCCCGAACCCGAGCGCAAGCGCGAATCCCGCCAGCATCTCGCGGGCGGTGACGCCCGCCGCCGACGCGAGCGGCCCGCGCTCGTCCCACAGCGTCCGGGCGACGTCCGTCGGCGCCGGGAGCACGTACTGCGGCACGCCGCGCAGGCGCACGTACGCCTGCCAGGCCGCGATGAGGGCCGCCAGCACGACCATCCACGCGAGCTGCGAGCGGAGGCGGCTCATCGCAGAGCGTCCAGCGCCCGTCCCCGCGCTTCCAGGAACGGCTCCGAGGCGGTCGTCTCGGCCCGCTCGCCGCCGCCGAAGCCGGCGTCGAGCTCCAGCACGATCCGGCCCGGGCGGGCGGACATGACGGCCACACGGTCGCAGACGAGGAGGGCCTCCTCGACGTCGTGGGTGACGAGCACGGTCGTGCGCGGCTCGGCCCGCAGCGCGTCGCCGAGCCATTCCTGCAGCTCTGCGCGGGTGATGGCGTCGAGCGCGCCGAACGGCTCGTCCAGCAGGAGGACGTCCTTGCCCGCCAGGAGCGTGCGTGCGAACGCGACCCGCTGGCGCATGCCGCCCGAGAGCTCCCAGGTGCGCCGGCGCTCGAAGCCTTCCAGGCCCAGGCGGACGAACAGCGGCCCCGCCTCCGCCCGGGCGCGGCGGCGGCCACCACCCCGGTTCTCGAGCGCGACGCTCGCGTTCCCGAGGGCGTCGCGCCACGGCAGCAGCAGGTCGCTCTGGGGCATGAGGGCGCACCGATCCAGCCGGGCCTCCGGCTCGCGGGCGCCCTCCACCGCCACCGTCCCCGCCGTCGGCTGCTCGAGCCCGGCGATGATCTCGAGCAGGGTCGACTTCCCGCACCCGCTCGGGCCGACGATGCCGGTCACCCCGTCGGCCGGGACCAGGAGCGACACGTCCTCCAGGGCGACCAGGTCGCCGAACCGCTTGGTCACCGCCGAGAGCTCGATGCCCCCGGGCGCCGCACTCGCCACTGCTTGCATCCCTTCGCTGGAATGACCCAGATCAGGTTCGCGGGTCGGCGCGCGGGCGCGCCCTCTCAGCCTCCGCGGAGGCTCCCCGGCAAACGTTCCGGCGGAACTCTATGCGCTCGCAGAGTCCGCGCCGTCCCGCGGGTCCTCCGGGCGCCAGGCCGGATGGTGGTGCGCCGCCCACTCGGCGTCGACGCGGCCGGTGACGATGCCGCCGAGGGCGCGGCGGGTGCCGGGGTTCAGGACGGCCATGTAGAGGTGGCCGCACACGAGTGCGATGATGGCGATCGCGGACAGGTTGTGCACGGCGCCGTCCACGTCCGAGCTGGCGACGATCGCGTGCACCCGCGCCCAGAGGTAGAGCCCGGAGCCGGTCACCGTCAGCAGGAACAGGGTGACGAGGATCGCGTTCGCCTTCTGGCCGGCGTTGAAGCGGCCGATGGGCGGAGGATCGCCGCCGCGGCGCAGCGCGGCCTGCGGCGCCCAGGCGAGCCAGCGGCGGTCGTCGGCGTCCAGCGACCGCAGCTCGCGTGCCGTCGAGCGCAGCGCCTGCCGGTTGCCGACCGCCGCAACGACGACGAGGCCGGCGGCGAGGCCGAAGACGCTCCCGACGTGCACGGGGAACACGGCGTCGTGGGCGATACCGACGCCGAGCGCGAGCCCGGTCGCGATCATGGCGAGCACGCTCAGGGCGACCACCCAGTGCGCCGCGAGCTCCGAGCCGGTGAAGCGGCGGACGAACATGGGGCCACGGTACGAGCGACGGATGAGAGCCGCGTGTGGCGGCGATCAGCTGTCGAGCTGCTCCAGCGCGCACTCCTCGGCGCGCTTGTCCTCGCGGAAGCGCAGCAGCCGCGCGCCGTGGCGGATGCGGTGGCCGCTGCGGTGGTCGAAGCTCACCTCTGCGACGAGGTCGGGGCGCAGCCCGCGCCACTCGCGGTCGCGGTCGGCGCTCCAGCGGTTCGGGTCGGACGCGCCGTGCTCACCGGTCTCGTGCGGCGTCACGACGCCGACCAGCTCCCGGGCATACTTGGCGGTGAACCCGGAGGTGTGGCCGACGACGTGCAGCTTCCCGCCGGCGTCGTACAGGCCGAGGATGAGCGAGCCGACCGTCCCCTCCTTCTTGCCGGGGCGCCAGCCGACGACGGCGCAGTCGATCGTGCGCACGCGCTTCACCTTGACCATCCCCACCCGCTCCCCCGGTCTGTAGGGGGCGTCGGCGCGCTTCGCGATCACGCCTTCGGCCGTCTGCAGCCAGGGCTCGGCCTCGGCGCGGTCTGGGGTCGAGGCGATCAGCTCCACGGGCTCGCCGACGACGCGCTCCAGGATCGCGCGGCGCTCGGTCAGCGGGGCATCGAGCAGGGATTCGTCGTCATGGGCGAGGATGTCGAACGCCACGAACGTCGTCGGCATCTCCTCGGCCAGCCGTGCCACCCGCGACGCCGCTGGGTGGATGCGCTCCTGCAACGCCTCGAAGTTCTCGCCGCCCCCGTCGGCGCGGATGACGAGCTCCCCGTCGAGGACGTAGCGGCCCTCGGGAAACCGCAGCTCGGGGAAGTAGCGCCCGAGCGGCTTGCCGTTGCGCGACTGGACGAAGAGGTCGCTCCCGTCGACGAACACGACCGCCCGGAACCCGTCAAGCTTCGGCTCGTAGAGCCAACCGTCGCCTGCGGGCAGCTCCCCGGCCGAGCGCGCCAGCTGCGGCATCACGGGCGGTTCGAGCGGCAGCGCCATCGCGCGGCGATGGTACCAGGGTCGAGTCGTTATCCGGCGAAGAGTTCAGGGAATTAAGCGGAAACGCAAGGAGGTGTTGCCATGTTTCGCAGGTTCCGACCCGCATCCCAGGATTACGTGCCGCCCGCACCCGTCGTGGAGCGCCGGGGATGGACGCCCGCGGTGATCTTGCCCGCCACGATCCTGATGGCGCTCGGCGCGTGGGTGTTTCTGGCGCCGCTGATCGGGCCGTACTTCAGCTTCGGGCTCGATACGACCTCGAAGTGGCGGTTCACGAGCGACCACTGGTTCCTGAGCCTGCTGCCCGGGATCGCACTGTTCGGTGCCGGGCTGCTGATGACGGTGCCCAACCGCGCGCTGGGCTGGCTGGCCGGCCTGATCGCCGTTGCGGCCGGCGTGTGGCTCGTGATCGGGCCTACGCTGCACCCGACGTGGTCGGCGCACACGTTCAACCCGCTGCCCGGGACGGAGTGGAAGACCGCGGCCCGCTGGATCGCCGACTTCTACGGACCGGGCG
>JBKPMQ010000276.1:0-3833 GCA_046732235.1 Actinomycetota bacterium | reverse complement strand
GCGCACGGCCACCGACGGCACCGCCGACGTGCAGGTGCGCCGCGGCCGCGAGCAGCGCTCCGTCGCGGTGGCCGAGGTCGCGGCCACGGTGCGGGCCGCGGTCGACGCCGCCTGAGGTTCAGCGCCGGCCGCGCAGGTGGTAGGGGTCGAGCGCGCCGAACGTCTGGCGCAGCGGCGCCGCGAGGTGGGCACGGCCGTAGACGGCCCCGCGCAGGGGCCCGGGCACGGCCAGTGTGACTGCGCGGCGTATGAGGTTCTGTTGGACGCCGAATGCCCTCCCCGGCGCGGTCTTCTTTTCGGCGCCTTGGCCGGCCGGTGCCAGGCTCTTGCCGGCTGCTGCGCTTCCGCCGCCGCCGGAGCTCGAGCTGCTGCCGCCGAAGTCCACCCGGCTCATGCCGAAGACGAGCGCCCCGAGGATGCACGCGGCCGCCGCGACGGCCGCGAACGAGCGTCCGAAGCTGCGGCGGGGCCGGATCCGCTGCGGGCGAGGCTCCGCGTGCACCCGCTGCATGACGTCCGCGCGCAGCCGTTCGGGCGCGGTCGCCGAGGCCTCGCGGCGCAGGCGCGTGGTGATGTCCTGGCCGTTGCCGGTCACGGCGCCGCCTCCTGTCCGGTCCGCAGCGCCTCTGCGAGCCGTGCCCGCGCCCGGTGGAGCCGCGACTTGACCGTCCCGGCGGGCAGGTCGAGTGCGATCGCCGCCTCGTCCATCGACATGCCGACGACGTCGCAGGCGACCGCGACGACGCGGAACTCGGGCTCGAGCGCCGACAGGGCGGCGAGCAGGTCGAGGCGGGCCTCGGCGGGGGTGTCGACGCTCGTGGCGGGCACCTCGTCGACGGGCTCGGCGGTGCGGCTGCGGCGCTCGAGAACGTCGTAGGCCTTCCGGACGACGATCCGGTACATCCAGGTCGAGAAGCGGGCGTCGAAGCGGAAGCTGCCCAGGCCGCGCCACGCCGAGACGAGCCCCTCCTGGACGCAGTCGTAGGCGTCGGCCTCGGAGAGGGTGATGCGGAGCGCGAGCGTGTAGAGCCGGTCCTGGTAGCGCACCACCAGCTCCTCGAAGGCGGGTTCGTCTCCGTCGGCCGCCCGCCTGGCCAGCACCTCGTCGGACGCGCTCTGCACGCGACCATGGTACGCCCGGGGCGGGGCGAGCCCGGGGAGCGGGACTGTCAGGACATCCTGCATCGGCACCGTTCTGACAGCCGGGGCGGGCGGGCGGTTCCCGATATACTCGGACGTCTCGGGGCGTGGCGCAGCCTGGTAGCGCACCCGGCTGGGGGCCGGGCGGTCGGAGGTTCAAATCCTCTCGCCCCGACTAGGCGAAACCGCTGGAAACAAGGCATTTCCAGCCGCGCAGCGTCTACGTCCCTCTCCACGAGCCGTGCTAATCAAACGCCGCGTTCGCATTCGCTCGGCGCGATGGGAGGGCGACCTCGCCGCCGGGCCGAGCCTCGAAGGTGCGTGTGTGCAATGAGACGCGGCCGGCTGGATAGGTTTGAACGGCACTTCGACCTCCTGCTACTCGCGGCTGCCGTCGCCGTGATCCCAGTCATTTTGGTCGAGCAGAGTCACGCCGGCCAGTCCTTGAAGACGGGTGCGGGCGCCGCCAACTGGGTGATCTGGATCCTGTTCGCCATGGAGGCTGTGATCATGATCGGTCTCTCATCCGACCGTGGTGGATGGGCTGGTCGGCCCCGGCTCGAGCTCGCGGTCGTCGTGCTCACACCTCCGATCCTGCCTGCCGGCTTGCAAGCACTTCGGGTTCTCCGCCTGCTACGGCTGCTGCGGCTCGTGGTCGCGGTCAAGCTCGCGCGGCGGCTGTTTTCGGTCGACGGCGTCAAGTACGCCGCGATCCTCATCAGCGTCGTCATCGTCGCGGGGGGTTACGCCTTCGCAAGCGCGGAGAACACCACTACCGGCACCGGCATGTGGTGGGCGCTCGTCACCGCGACAACTGTTGGCTATGGGGACGTGTCCCCACACACAGAGACCGGCCGAGCCGGTTGGCGCGGTCGTCATGATCGTCGGCACCGGGTTCGTCGCCCTCCTCACCGCCGCCGCCGCGCAGAAGTTCCTCGCCAGCGAGATCAAACGTGACGTCCAGGCCGTGGCGGAGGACGTCGAGCTCACCGAAGCCGAGATCCTCGTCGAACTCGGCCGGATGCGCGACCAGCTCGACCGACTAACTTCCGCACTCGAGCGTCGCCGCGAAGGCTGAGAGGGGTTGCTCCGCCTCGCGGGGCGGCCACGAGGCGGAGCGTAAGGAGCGGCCGGATGCCTGATCGGCGGTGCTCAAGTAGTCGGCGGCCAGCGGAGCGAGTTGCCACTCCGAAGCGCTGACTCTGGCCTGCCGATGTGTGTGGAATGCTCCGCGTTGCGATGCCGAACCGGCCGTCTCCCCTCAGCGGAGTGTCCTGAACGCCTCTCGCAGCTCCGAGGAGAAGATCTCCGGCTCTTCCCACGCCGCGAAGTGGCCGCCCTTGTCGACCTCGTTGAAATAGATGACGTTCGGGTAGCTCGCGTCGACCCAGCTGCGCGGGGTCCGCCAGATCTCGCCCGAGAACGTCGTGAAGCCGAACGGGATCGCCGGCGGCGGCACAGGCTGGCGGCCCGCGGCCGGGGCGTCAGGCCCGTATGCCTCCCAGTACGAGCGGGCGGCGGAGGCGCCGGTTCCCGTCAGCCAGTACGCCGTGATGTTGTCCAGGACGTTGTCCCGGGTGAGGTTGCCCGAGGGCTGTCCGTCGACGAAGGCGCGCGCGATCTTGGAGTAGGCGTCGGTGTCGTGGTCTGCCATCCAGGCGGCCAGGGCGACGGGGGAGTCGAGCAGGGCGTAGCCGATCGTCTGCGGTCGGGTGGCCATCTCGACGAAGTAGCCGTTCCCGGACTGCCCGAAGGTGGCGATCTGCGCGGCCGCGGCGCGTTCCTCGTCCGTGTCCGTCGGCATGGTGCCGCCCAGCGCCGGCACGAGCAGGTTCGTGTGGATTCCGATGAGCCCGTCGGGTGCCTGACGGCCCATCGCGTCGGTGACGCCGGCGCCGACGTCGCCGCCCTGGGCCACGTAGCGGGTGTAGCCGAGGCGGCGCATGAGCTCGGCCCAGGCCCGGGCGGTCCGATCCAGGTCCCAGCCGGTCTCGACGGGCTCGCCCGAGAAGGGGTACCCGGGCAGGGAGGGCAGCACGAGGTGGAAGGCATCCTCGGCCTTGCCGCCGTGCGCGGTCGGGTCCGTCAGCGGGCTGACGGAGTCGATCAACTCGATCACGGAGCCGGGCCAGCCGTGGGTCATGATCAGCGGCAGCGCGTTCTCCCGCTCGGACCTGACGTGGATGAAGTGGACGTCCACGCCGTCGATCTCGGTAACGAACTGCGGCAGCGCGTTCAGCCGTGCCTGGACGCGCCCGATGTCGTAATCCGTCGTCCAGTAGCGCGCCAGCTCCTGAATCGTCGCCAGCTGCACGCCCTGCGACCGATCTCCGACGAGCTCCTTGCTGGGCCAGCGCGTCGCCGCAATGCGTCGACGGAGGTCGTCCAGAGCCTCGTCCGGGATCTCAACCTGGAAGCGGTGGACGCCTACTCCGGTTTGGACGGTGCTACTCATGAAGCGATCTCCTTCGGGTCGGATGGGGCTTCGCGGCGCGCGCTGCTCAGCCTTTGCCGGTGCGCCCGTAGCCCGCAGTGCTCGAGAAGGTGCCGTACTGCTCCTCCCATAACCACCGTCGCAGTCGCAAGCGCCTGCCGGCACCTCCTCGAGCCCACGTAACCATTGCGAGTCTCGGGTGCGGTGACATCACCCCGATCGGTCGAACGCGACGTTCCGGCCTGGACACAAAGGGGGG
>JBKPMQ010000275.1:0-5870 GCA_046732235.1 Actinomycetota bacterium | reverse complement strand
CGCCTAGGCCGCACCCATCGAGTACGCCGACACCTTCACGACACGCAGGAGCAGGCATGGGAATCTACGATCGACGAGAGCTCGCGCATCGGATGTTCGACGGTTACGACGCGTCGCTGGTGTGGGACTCGGCATCTGATGAGGTGGTCGTGATCTGCACCCTCGGCACCGGGTCGCGACTCGAGTTCTCGCCGAAGCGCCATCAGGCCTTGGACGCTCTGCGAAGCCCGTTCGAGTATGCCGAGCACATCCCGGCCGGCTGGCGCGCCAGCCCGACGGTCGAGACCTGCGCGACCGGCCACCACCAGCCACGGCGATCCCGCCGCCGGTGGGGGATTCCCCGCCTGCGCTGCGGCGACGGAACCTCGGACACGAAAACGGAGGAGCAGCGACGATGACCGAACGCGAACTCTGGGTCGAGCTTGGGCAACAGCTGCGCGTCGACTCCATCCGCATGACGGCGATCGCGGGGTCGGGACACCCCACGTCTGCGATGTCCGCCGCCGACCTGATGGCTGTGCTCGTCACGAAGTACCTTCAGTACGACTTCAGCCGCCCCGACGATGCTCGCAACGACCACCTGATTTTTTCCAAAGGTCACGCGTCCCCGCTCCTGTACGCCATTTTTCGGGCCGTGGGGGCAATCGGCGAAGATGAGCTGAACAGCTACCGCAGGCTCGGCAGCGCCTTCGAAGGGCACCCGTCCGCGAGGCTGCCGTGGGTGGACGTCGCAACTGGATCTCTGGGCCAGGGGCTCCCGGTCGCACTGGGAATCGCGCTCGCCGCCAAACGCCTCGCCCGGCTGCCGGCTCGCGTCTGGGTGCTGTGCGGTGACAGCGAGATGGCCGAAGGGTCTATGTGGGAGGCCATGGCCCACGCATCGTTTGCCTCACTCGACAACCTCGTTGCGATCGTCGATGTCAATCGTCTTGGCCAGAGCGGCGAGACGATGCTTGGGTGGGACACGTCCATGTATGCGACTCGCCTGCACGCCTTCGGCTGGCGGGTGCTCGAGATCGACGGCCACGACGTGCTCGAGATCGACCGCGCCTACGCCACGGCAGTGGTGGCGGACGGCCGCCCCACCGCGATCGTCGCTCGGACCGTCAAGGGCCGCGGTGTTCACGCGGTTGCCAACCGAAATGGCTTCCACGGGAAGCCGCTCGACGATCCGCAAGCGGCGATCCACGAGCTGGGCGGGGCGCGCGATCTGCGCGTCGATCCCCCGAAGCCGCAGGGTGCGATCTCCGCGGTACCCCACGATGAGAACGCCGACGCGGCCGCGAACTGGACGGTCGGCGAAGCGGTCGCCACGAGGCGCGCGTACGGCGAAGCGCTCGTCGCCCTCGGACACCGCAACCCCCGGGTGGTCGCACTTGAGGGGGAGGTCGGCAACTCGACGTACTCGGGCCTTTTCGCTGCGGCGCACCCCGACCGATTTTTCGAGATGTACGTCGCCGAGCAGAAGATGGTTGCTGTAGCTGTTGGGATGCAGGTCTGCGGGTGGATCCCGTTCGCATCGCTCTTCGGAGCCTTTCTCTCCCGCGCCTACGACTTCGTTCGTATGGCGGCGATCAGCCGGGCAAACATCCGGCTGGTCGGCTCCCACGCCGGCGTGTCCATCGGGGAGGACGGGCCCTCCCAGATGGCGCTCGAGGACATGGCCTCCCTCCGAGCCGTCCACGGCAGCACCGTCCTCTATCCCTGCTGCGCCAATCAGACCGCTCGACTCGTCGACGCCATGGCCGATCGCGAAGGCGTCGTCTACCTGCGGACGACGCGATCGGAGACTCCCGTGGTGTATGGGCCGGACGAGACCTTCCACGTGGGAGGCTCGCGCGTACTCCGAGCCTCCAAGGAGGACGCCGTGACGATCATCGCCGCGGGGATCACCGTGCACGAGGCGCTCGCAGCGTACGAGGCGCTGCTCGCCGAGGGAATCCGGTCTCGGGTCATTGACCTCTACTCCGTGAAGCCCTTGGATCGCCCGACGCTGATCGCCGCGGCAGAAGAGACGGGCAAATGCGTGACCGTCGAGGATCACTGGGCCGAGGGCGGTCTCGGAGACGCGGTGCTGGACGCGTTCGCCGGTGCGCGTGTGCACCCGCGGGTCATCAAGCTCGCCGTGCGGGAACTGCAGGGCTCCGGGAAGCCGGCGGAGCTCCTGCGGGCCGCCGGCATCGACCGTATCCACATCGCGCGAACAGCGAGGACGCTCGTCGCCGAGAGCCATGCGCCCGGCGGCCGCCGCGTGGCTTGACGCTAGACGCCTCGGGCGGCGCCACCGGTGCGAAGCTGCATCGGCAGCTCCACCAGGATCTCGGTACCGCTCCCAGGAGGACTCTCGAGCGCGAGGCGACCCCCAAGCGCCTCCACCCGATCCACGAGGCCGATCAGGCCAGTCCCGGTGCCCGTGTCGGCCCCGCCGACGCCGTCGTCCTGGACACGCAGCCGCAATCCGTCGTCGACCTGCCACACCCGGACGTCGAGTACGGAGGCGTGGGCATGCTTCACCGTGTTGGCCATCGCTTCGGAAACGACGTAGTAGGCGGCGATCTCAACTGACTGGACGGGTCGGGAATCAAGCGCCACGTGCAGCTCCACGGGCACCGGCGACCTTCGTGCCAGCGACTTCAGCGCCGGCCCCAGTCCGGCTCGTGAGAGGAGTGGCGGGTGCAGGCCCCGCGAGATCTCGCGCACCTCGTCAAGAATCGTCGTGAGCTCGTCCTGAAGGCGGTCGAGCTCGACGCGGGCCTCGTTCGATGCTGACGGCAGGAGCGACTTGAGCGCTTGCAGGTCGAGGCCAACGGAGATCAGACGCTGCTGCGTGCCGTCGTGGAGGTCGCGCTCCATACGCCGGCGCGTCTCGTCAGTCGCGGCGACGATCCGAGCGCGCGATGCGAGCAGCTCGGAGCGGGTGGCCGCGTTCGACACCGCCGTCGCAACCAGCTCCGCGAACCGCGCCAGTCGCGACTCGGTGCCGGGCGGCGAGAGTTCGGACGTCTCCCACCCGGCGACCAGGATGCCCCACACCCGCCCGTCCACGATTACCGGCGCGCCGACCTCGGAGACGATCCCGCGGCGGCGGATCAGCGCTGCCAGCTCGCCGGCGACGCCGTCGTAGCTGTCGCATCGTGCCGGAGCACCGGTCCGCTGGACGATGGCGTTGATGGTGTCACCCTCGAGCGGAAGCCGCGTACCGGTGGGGACATGCGTATCGTGGAAGCTCCATCCGGCCATCGTCAGGTTGAACCGGTCCGGCGTGAAGTACGCCAGGTTCACGCTGGTGGCGCCCAGCAGGCGGCCGGTCTCCTCGCAGACGCTGTCGAACACGCCGCGCGACTCGGATCCGCGTGCGACAAGCGTCGCGACGCGCCGGAGCGCCGCCTGCTCATCTGCAAGCCGTCGAAGATCGTCGCGTGCCTGCTGGTTCGCGATGGCCGTGGCGACCAACTCCGCAAATCCTGCCAGACGAAACTCTGCCCGCTCCGGGGGAGGCTGCGGTGTGTCCCACCCCGCCACGATCGCGCCCCACACGCGCCCCTCCACGACGACCGGCGCGCCGACCTCCGAAAAGATGCCATGACGGCGGATCTCCTCGGCTCCCTCCCCTGATACCCCGGCGTACACGTCGACCCGCGCCGGGGCTCTGCGATCGTGGACGAGCAGATCGATGGCGCACTCTTGGAGCGGGAAGCGCACCCCGGTCGGCACGTAGGTCTCCCGCAGTCCCCAGGCGGCGATGGCCTCGCTAAAGCCGTCGGCGGTAAAGCAGGCGAGGTTGACGCTCGTCGCGCCGATCAGGCGCCCGGCCTCCTCGCACACCGTGTCGAACACCTCCTGCGGGCTGGCGCCAGCCGCGGTTATCGTCGCCACTCGCCGAAGCGCTTCCTGCTCGCGAATAAAGACGTCGAGCTCGTCCCGTGCCTGTGCGTTCGAGATCGCCGTGGACACCAATTCGGAGAAGTCGAAGAGGCCTGCCTCCGCATCGGGCGGAGGCGGCCCGCCGTCGGCGGCAGAGGCCCCAATCGACCCCCACGCCTTCCCATTCACGACGATTGGTACGCCCACCGCCCACCTGACGCCGATCGATCGGATCGCCTCGGCAACGGTTCCCGGCAGATCGTCGGTGTACTCGATCCTCGTCGCACGGCGTGTCGCGCGGATGGCGACTGATCCGGCCGGGTTATCCATCGGCCAGCGGGTTCCGGTCTGAAGGGGGTGGTCGCCAGCCGACCCGATGACCGTCAACGATCCATCCGCGTCGAAACGGCCGAGCTCCACGAGCGGCAATCCAGAAACCTTCGCCACCTCTCTCGCGACGGCGGCGAACACGTTGGACGCGGGCGCTCCTTCGGCGACTAGGGTGGCGACTCTTCGAAGCGCGGCTTGTTCATCCGCTAGCCGGCGCAGGTCGTCGCGTGCTTGTGTGTTGGCGATCGCGGTCGCGACCAGCTCCGTGAAGGCGCCCAGGCGCGGTTCGATCGCTTCGCCGAGCGGTCGCTCCGCCGTCGAAAGCGCCATCATTACGCCCCAGGGGCTGCCGCCGACCAGGATAGGAACGCCGACCGCGGTGTGGATGCCCGCCTCGCGCGAGAGCCTGGAGGCGATTTCGCCCGGGACCCTGGAGTAGTCATCAACGCGGGCAGGCTCCCGCGTCTGCGCGACCTGGCCGGAAACGCTGTGCTCGTCGAGCGGCCAAGTCGTGCCCACGGGGAACGGATTTTCCGCGCCCCAGGCACCGACCTGAGTCGCGGTCCCGTCGGCTTGGAAGCGAACGACGGCGGTCAGAGGCACGTCGAGGGTGACCGCGACCTCCCTGGCGACCGCGGCGAACACTTCCGCCGGCGGCACTTCGCGCGCGATCAGCATCGCAACCCGACGGAGCGCCGTCTGTTCGTCTGCGAGCCGGCGCAGGCCGTCGCGGGCCTCGCTGTTGGCGATCGCCGTCGCGACGAGTTCGGTAAATCGGGCAAGCCGCTCTTCGGCGTCGTCGGCGAACTGATGCGTCCCCGTCGCGAACGCGATCACCGCGCCCCATCGGGCGCCATCGACGGTCAACGGCACGCCGAGCGCAGAGCGAATGCCTCCGGCGCGGATGCGCTCGGCTTGCCGACCGGAGACGGTTGCGTAGTCCTCGATCCGAGCCGGGCGGCCGGTCTCGGCGACGAGCGCCATAACGCTCGGATCGGTGAGCGCCCAGCGGGTTCCGACAGGGAACGGGCTCGTGCCCCAGCCGGCGACCTTGCTCGCTGTGCCGTCACCTTCGAAGCGGACCATGCTGATCGCGGGCACGTCGAGCAGCTCGGCGACGCCCTCCGCGACGGCAGCGAACACTTCTGCCGGTGGCGCGCCGAGCGCAACCAGCGTCGCGACGCGTCGCAGGGCCGCGTGCTCGGCGGCATGCCGCCGCAGATCCTCCTCGGCCCGTTTGGCATCCGTGAGGTCGCGCAGCGCGCCGCAGACGAGCACCGGGTCTCCCTCGACGCGACTTAGAGCGAGCTCGACCGGAAACTCGCTGCCGTCGGCGCGCATCCCGGTGAGCTGCATGCGCCGTCCGAGGAGCCGCCCTTCGCCGGTGGCGGCAAACCGTGCGAACGCATCGCTGTGTCGCTGGCGCAGCGAAGGCGGCACGATCAGCTCGGCCAGCGTGCGCCCGAGCGTCTGCTCGCGCCTGTACCCGAAGGTCTGCTCCGCGGCAGGGTTGAACTCGACGATCCGTCCCGACTCATCCGCCATGACAACGCAGTCAAGCGCCGCCGCCAGGTATGCGGCCGACCGGGCTTCTGTGATGCGGCCTGCCTGTTTCCCTTCGACGCGCTCCACCGGCTCCGTTCCCCAGGGGCCTCGAAACGGCGAGTCTACCGGGC
>JBKPMQ010000274.1:0-13278 GCA_046732235.1 Actinomycetota bacterium | reverse complement strand
CGTGGGCGCCGTGCTGGACACGGCGGTGCAGGCGACCCGCGCTCGCGGCGGGCGACTGCTCCTGTACGACGCCGAGCGGGGCGAGGCCATCGAGCAGGCCCGCATCGGCACGGCGCGCGGCCTGCGCTCCGACCTGCCCGTCGTCGTCGCCGCCGGCGACGGCCTCGAGGGCGACGCGCTCGCGACGCACGAGCCGCGCGTCAGCCAGGTGCCGCGCGCGGTGCTGGCGGTGCCGATCCTGCGCGAGCACCACCTGCTCGGCCTGGTGACGGCGGTCGATCCCGAGGATGACGCCTTCTCGGACGAGGACGTCGAGGCGCTCTCGGCGCTCGCCGTGCAGGCCGGCGTGGCGATCGAGAACGCCCGCCTGCACCGCGTCGTCGAGCGCCAGGCCGTGACCGACTCGCTCACCGGGCTTGCCAACAGGCGACAGTTCTACGAGGTGCTCGGGCGCGAGTACGAGCGCGCGCAGCGGTTCGGACAGCCCCTCTCGCTGATTCTCCTGGACATCGACGACTTCAAGGTGATCAACGACAGCCGCGGCCACCTCGCGGGCGACGCCGTGCTCCACAGCGTCGCCGCGACCCTCGCCGAGGTCATCCGCGAGATCGACCTGGCGGCGCGGTACGGCGGCGAGGAGTTCGCGGTGCTCCTGCCCCAAACCGGGCCGGAAGGCGCTGCGAACCTGGCCGAGCGGCTCCGCAGCGAGATCGCCGCGCGCTCGATCCGGTTCGGCACCGAGGAGATCACCGGGGTCACGGCCAGCTTCGGCGTTGCGGCCGGGCCCGTGCACGAGCAGACGCAGATCGACCTGATCGCCTCCGCCGACGCGGCCCTCTACCAGGCCAAGCGCGAGGGGAAGAACCACGTGACGGTGTCCGGCGCGTGGTGACGAACGGAGTCAGAACGCGGACGACCACCCCCACAAGTTGGTACACTCACCCGAGCGCGGGGGCGGCGCTTTCGTGATGACTCGGACCTGGAGAGGGGACTGCCCATGACCACGGACGGCTCGCTGTTTGCGTCTGCGATCGAGCATCATCTTGAGCTCAAGCGGAGGAACCAGCATCTCGACGATGACCTGCCTCTGGACGAGTTCATCGGTGACGATCCTTTCGCCAACCATCCGCTCTTCAAGACCGAGGCCGACGCCCGGCGCGAGGAGGAGGAGACCGGCGAGCACCCCGTGGTGGCACATGAGCCGCCCGCCGACACCCTGAGCATGCCGGCCGTGGAGACCTCGGACGAGCCGCTCGGGTGGATGGAGACCAAGACGGTCTCCGAGTTCAGCTGGGACTGAGCCCCGGCCCGCACCACACGTGAATAAAAGGGGTCTGACCCCGTTTATTCAGCCGGCGGCGCGCGGCGCTGCTCGCTCGCGAGCGCGTGGTCGACGATCTGCCGCTGCGTGGGCCGGTCGAGCCCCTGGAAGCGCAGGCCGTACGCCCAGCGGTCGTCGCCGACCATGTCGGCCCACACCACCTCGGCAACACACGCCACCCGGTAGGCGGGCTCGTCGACGTCGAGCTGGATGTTGACGCGGTCGCCGGGCACCAGTGCGCGATCGGTGACGATGCGGGCGCCGTCGCCGGCGAGGTCGATCGTCCGGGCCTTGAACCCCTCGCCGCCCGCCGCCGGCTCGCACAGCGCGGGCACCTCGAGGGGCACGCGGACGGCCGCGCGCCGCTCGGCCACCCGGCGCTGCTCCGAGAACACCCACCGCACGATCCGCTGCTCGATGTAGATGTCGAGGTCGTCGAACCGCAGCGCGCAGTCGACCCGCCCGTCGTCGGCCGCGTCGACCCGTGTGACGGTGGCGTCGGTGAAGACGAGGAACGGCGGCTGGGCGAAGCGCACCTCGAGCCGCAGGCGCTCGCCCTCCTTGACGTCCGCGGGCGCGATCATCTTGGCGCCGCCGGCGCAGATGTTCACCGTCGTCCCCGAGAACGCCGCCTCCTGACCCTCGCGCGCGTCGAGGCGCGTCACGCCCACGGGGAACTCGGCCATGACACGCAGGAACGCGCGGCGGTCGGTATGCATGGGCGCGCAGTCTAATTGGTGCTCAAGTCCGGGACATGGACCGCCGAAGAAAGCGCCCATGACCGACTCCCCCAAGGTTCTCGTCGCCGATGACGAGCCGCATCTGCTCCGCCTGGTGAAGTTCCGCCTCGAGCGGGAGGGCTACCAGGTCGTGACGGCTCCAGACGGGCAGGCCGCCCTCGATCTGGCCCGCGCCGAGCAGCCGGACCTGTGTGTGCTGGACGTCATGATGCCGAAGCGCAGCGGGTTCGACGTGCTGCGTGAGCTGCGCTCGGACCAGATGTGTGCGCACATGAAGGTGATCATGCTGACCGCGCGCGCCCAGGATCGGGACGTCGACGCCGGCTTCTCGCTCGGCGCGGACGACTACATCACCAAGCCGTTCAGCCCGCAGGAGCTGCGGGTCCGCATCGGCGCGCACCTCGCCAAGCGCTAGCGCTTCCGACTGCGCCCGCACCGGGATCGGGGTATCGTAGGACGCCGTCCCTCGACCCCTCCGGTGTGGTGCGCATGCGCAAGCTCGTCTGGATCCTGCCCGTCGTCCTCTCCCTCGCGGCCGCCGCGTGCGGGGAGGCGAAGAGCGGCGCCACCGCCCCGTCGTCGGCTCCCGGATCGAACCCATGTGCGGTGAAGAACCTGGCGCTGCTGCATCCCGGGACGCTCACGATCGGGACGGACAACCCGGCATACTCGCCGTACTTCACCGGCGGCCCGGGGCATAGCTGGACGGGCCAGTTCAACAACGACCCGTACACGGGCAAGGGTTTCGAAGACGCCGTCGCCTACGCCGTCGCGAAGCAGATGGGCTTCACGAACGCGCAGGTGAAGTGGGAGGTCACCCACTTCAACCAGTCCTACGCGCCCGGCCCGAAGAACTTCGACTTCTACCTGGCGCAGGTCTCCTACACGAAGAAGCGGGCGCAGACCGTCGACTTCTCGAGCTCCTACTACGACGTGAACCAGGCCGTCGTCGCGCTCAAGAGCAACAAGTATGCGCACGCGAGCAGCGTCTCCGCGTTGCAGGGGGCGAAGCTCGGCACCCAGCTCGGGACAACGAGCTACTCCTTCATCCAGGACGTCATCAAGCCCGGCCCCTCGCCGGGCGCCTACCACACGCTGAACGACGCGATCAACGCGCTCAAGGCCCACCAGATCGACGGCATCGTCGTCGACCTTCCGACCGCCTTCTACATGACGGCCGTGCAGATCCCGAACAGCACGATCGTGGGCCAGTTCCCGGCGTCCGCCGGCGGCGGGCACTTCGGCCTCGTCCTGGCCAAGGGCAGCCAGCTGACCTCGTGCGTCGACAAGGCGCTCGCGGCCCTCAAGAGCAACGGCACGCTCGAGCAGATCCAGACGACCTGGCTCTCCGACAAGGCGAACGCGCCCGTCCTCCAGTAGTGCCGACCCCGCCGGACCCGGGGCGGCGCTCGCGCATCCTCCAGGGCGGGTTCGGGCCGCTCACGAACATGTCGATCGCGCTCGTGAGCACGTTCGTGTTCCTGCTCGTCGTCGCGCTCCTGATCGTGAACGCGCCGGGCTGGGAGACGGTCAAGCAGTCGTTCTTCAACGTCAGCGAGGGCAGGGACACGTTCCCGCTCGTCGCCGAGGCCTTCCTGCTGAACGTGAAGATGTTCCTGATCGCCGAGGCGCTGATCCTCGTCCTCGCGCTCGTGATCGCCGTGATGCGCGGCCTCCCGGGGCCGGTGTTCTTCCCGCTCCGGGCACTCGCCATCGGCTACACCGACTTCTTCCGCGGGGTGCCGACGATCCTCGTGGTCTACGTGCTCGGGTTCGGCGCTCCCGGGCTCAACCTGACGGGCGTCCCCACCAACCCGGTCGTCTGGGGCGTGGTCGCGCTCGTGCTCGTCTACAGCGCGTACGTGTCGGAGGTCTACCGGGCCGGGATCGAGTCGATCCACCCGAGCCAGGAGGCGGCGGCGCGCTCGCTCGGGCTCAGCCGGGCGCAGGCGCTGCGGTTCGTCATCCTGCCACAGGCCGTCCGGCGGGTGGTGCCGCCGCTTCTGAACGACTTCATCGGCCTCCAGAAGGACACGGCGCTCGTCTCCGTCCTCGGCTCGGTCGACGCGCTCCAGCAGGCGAACATCAACTCGGCGGCCGACTTCAACTACACGCCGTACCTGATCGCGGCCTTCTTCTTCGTGATCATCACGATCCCGCTCGCCCGCTTCACCGATTGGCTGATCGCGCGCGAGCGGCGCCGGCGGCAGGCGGGTGGCGTCGCGTGAGCGCGCCGGAGGGCGGGCTCGTCGTCGAGGGCCTGCACAAGTCGTTCGGGAAGACCGAGGTGCTGCGCGGCATCGACCTCTCCGTGGCGGAGCACGAGGTGGTGTGCCTGATTGGCGCCTCGGGCTCGGGCAAGTCGACGCTGCTGCGCTGCGTGAACCTGCTCGAGCCGATCGACGCCGGCCGGATCGTCGTGAACGGCGAGGAGATCACCGCCCGCGGGGTCGACGTGAACCGCGTCCGCCGCGGGATCGGGATCGTGTTCCAGGCGTTCAACCTGTTCCCGCATATGAGCGTCCTTCAGAACGTCACGCTGGGCCCGCGCCGGGCGCTGGGGACGTCCCGGGCCGCCGCGGAGGCCGAGGCGCGCGAGCTGCTCACGCGCTTCGGCCTGGCCGAGAAGGTGGGCGACTACCCCGACCGGCTCTCCGGCGGCCAGCAGCAGCGGGTCGCGATCGTCCGCGCGCTGGCGATGCGGCCGCGGCTGATGCTGCTCGACGAGGTGACGAGCGCGCTCGACCCGGAGCTCGTCGCCGAGGTGCTCGAGGTCGTGCGCGGGCTCGCGAACGAGGGCATGACGATGGTGATCGCGACCCACGAGATGGGCTTCGCGCGCGACATCGCGAACCGCGTGTGCTTCCTCGACGGCGGCGTGATCCTGGAGCAGGGCCCCCCGGAGCGGATCTTCACGGCGCCGCACGAGGAGCGCACGCAGCAGTTCCTGGCCCGGATCATCGCCGCGGGCCGCATGTGAGAGCCTGAATAAAAGGGGTCAGACCCCGTTTATTCAGGCCGCCCGGCGCCGCTCGTACCAGGTGCTGTAGCCGCCCTCCGAGGCCGTGGCGCTTCCGTCGCGCACCTCGACGATGCGGTCGGAGATCCGGTCGAGGAAGTAGCGGTCGTGCGAGACGAAGACGACCGTGCCGTCATAGGCCTCGATGGCCGCCTCGAGCATTTCGACCGAGTCGATGTCGAGGTGGTTCGTCGGCTCGTCGAGGACGAGGCAGTTGACGCCGGCGCGCATGAGTAGCAGGAGCTCGAGCCGCGTCCGCTCGCCGCCGGAGAGGTCGTTCACCTGCTGCCGGCACTGCTCGTAGGTGAAGAGGAAGCGCAGGAGCGCCGACACCGCCTCCTCCTCCGTGCACGGCTTCTGCCCGCGCAGCGCATCGACGGGCGTCTGCCCCGCCGGCGCCGGTGCGTGCTCCTGGGGGAGGAAGCCGACCTCGATCGACGGCCCCACCCACATCTCGCCCTCGGTCGGCTCGAGCTCCCCGACGAGCAGCTTCACGAGCACGCTCTTGCCGGAGCCGTTGTCGCCGATCACGCCGATCCGCTCGCCCCGGAAGACCGTCAGATCGACCCCGATCAGCACCGGCTCGTCGCCGAACGCGACCGTGACGCCGCGCCACTCGGCCACCCGCTTGCCGCCGCGCAGGCTGCTGCGCAGGCGCAGGCCGATCTTGCGCCGCTCGAGCACCGGCCGCTCCACCTTGTCCATGCGGTCGATTCGGCGCTCGGTGTTGCGGGCGCGAGTCGTGTGCCGGGGGTCGTCGACGATGCTCGCCCACTGCTTGTAGCGGCGGATCGCCTCCTCGAGGCGCGCGATCTCCTTCTGCTGTGCGTGCCAGGCCGCCTGCTGCTGGTGAAGCTCGAGCTCGCGCGCGGCGTGGTAGGCCGAGTAGTTGCCGGGCCAGATCCGCACCCGGCCGCGGTCGACGTCGGCGATCGCCCGCACCGTCTCGTCGAGCAGGTAGCGGTCGTGGGAGACCATGACGACCGCGCCCGCGAACGCGCGCACGAGCTCCTCGACCCGGCTGCGCCGGTAGGCGTCGAGGTGGGTCTCGGGCTCGTCGAGCAGGAGCAGGTCCGGCTCCTGCACCAGGCACGCCGCCAGCGCGACCAGCTTGCGCTTCCCGCCGGAGAGCTCCTCCTGCGGGCGGGCCGACTCCGCCGGCGTCACGCCGAGATCATCGAGGATCGAGCGGACGGTGCCCGAGAACGCGTGCCCGTCGAGCCGGTCGAACTCGTCCAGCAGTCGCTGCTGGAGGTCGAGCGTGCGCTGCATGCGGCCGAGGTCGGCGGCGACGGCGGGGTCGCCGAGCGTCGCGGCGCAGCGCTCGAGCTCGGCCTCGACGCGGGCGATCTCGGGCCGGGCGGCGTGGCAGATCTCGATCGGGGTGCGCGTGTCGGTGCCGACCAGCTGCGGCAGGTAGGCGGCGCTCATTCCGCGCCGGCGGACGGGCGGGTCGGAGTCGGGCTCGTCGAGCCCCGCCAGGATGCGCAGGAGGGTCGACTTCCCGGAGCCGTTCTGGCCGACGACGCCGATGCGCGCGGCCTCGTCGACCTCGAGGTCGAGGCCGTTCAGGACCGTGCGCGCACCGAACGACTTCACGGCGCCTCTGAGCGAGATCAGGGTCGCCATCGCGCGGGTACTGTACCGGGGCGGTAGGGTGCCGCCCCGTGGAAAAGACGCGCATGGAGGCCTTCTCGGACGGGGTGTTCGCGATCGCGATCACGCTGCTCGTCCTCGATCTGCGCGTGCCCGAGGTGGGGGAGGGATCGCTCACGCACGCCCTCGGCAAGCAGTGGCCGGCGGACGCGAGCTACGCCGTCAGCTTCCTCACGATCGGCATCATCTGGATCAACCACCACGGGCTGATGCGGCACATCGAGCGCTGCGACCGGACGCTGCTCTCGCTGAACATCTTCCTGCTCATGATGGTGGCCGTCCTGCCCTACCCGACCGCGCTCATCTCGCACTACGCGCGCACCTCGAACGCGACGACCGCTGCCGTCGCCTACGGCGCGGTGATGGTGACGATGGCGCTCCTCTTCAACGCCATCTGGCACTACGCGATCCGGGCCGGCCTGCTCGTGCCCGGCGCGGATTCGCGGGACGTCTCGGGCATCACGCGCAGCTACCTGCCGGGGCCGCTGCTCTACCTGACCGCGACGGTGACCGCGTTCGTGAGCGCCGACGCGAGCCTCGTGATGTACGCCGCGATCGCGATCTTCTACGTCGTGTCGGCGTCGCACTGGGGCCGGCGCCAGCCGATATGACGCCGGCGGCTATGCCGCCACGGCCAGCTCGACGTCGCCCTCGTCGTCCTCGCCGAGGACGGTGATGACGGCCTCGACGACGCGAGGATCGAACTGGGTGCCCGAGCAGGCGCGGAGCTCGGCCGTGGCCTCGGCGGCCGTGAGCGCGGCCCGGTAGGGCCGGTCGGTCGTCATCGCGTTCAGGGCGTCGCAGCAGCACACGATCCGGGCGACGAGGGGGATGTCGTCGCCCGCGAGGCGGTCGGGGTAGCCGGTGCCGTCATAGCGCTCGTGGCAGGAGCGGACGAGGCGGCCGACCTCGGCCAGCGAGCCGCCGACGCGGTCGAGGATGCGCTCGCCCTCGACGGTGTGCGTCTCGATCAGGCGGCGCTCGTCGGCCGTGAGCGGGCCCGGCTTCTGGATGATGGTCTTCGGGATGCGGATCTTGCCCACGTCGTGGAGCAGCGCCGCGAACTCCGCCTGGGTGCGCTCCTCGGGGCTCAGCTCGAGCACGTCGCTGACGGCGAGCACGAGCTCGACCACGCCCTGGCTGTGGGTGCCGGTGTAGGCGTCGTCGGCCTCGATGATGTCGCCGAGCAGCTCGACGGTGCCCCGGAGCGTCCGCCACAGCTTGATCTCCTCGGTGATGCGGCGGCCGCGCTCGCCGGCGAAGACGGTGAGGATGATCGCGACCGGCAGGACGAGCAGGAACGCGAAGTGCATCTCGGCCGATGCGAAGGCCGCCAGGAGCCCGAGGGGCGCGAGGGCCGCGTCGACGCCGTACGCGATGCCGGCGGCCGTCAGCAGGCGCCGCGGCCAGCTCGCCACGGCCCGCCACTCGCGCACCGCGGTGCTCGCGAGGTCGGCGCCGAACTGGGCGAGGAGCGCCCACACGTATACCGGCCAGCGATCCCAGCTCGGCGGGCCGTCGCCGAAGGCGAGCAGCACGAGCACCGGGCCGATGACGTACCAGCACGAGCAGAGCAGGACGAGCACCCGCTCGCGGTGGCGGCGGCCGCGAACGACGTCCGCGTTCAGCGAGATCCAGGACGCGGCGGCGACGGCGAGCGGCACCCACCCGAGCGGGAGCAGGAAGAGCATGGGAACGAAGACGAGCTGGGTCGGGATGGCCGCTCCGGTGCCGATCTCGAACTCGACGTTGGCGAGGGCCGCGAAGGCGAGCACGAGCACGGCGATGTCGATCGGGCCGGGCGAGCGGCCGTTGCCGGCCACGAGGGCGAGCACCACCGCGACGACCAGGAACGCGCCGCCGAGCACGGCGGAGAGCAGGCGCTCGTCGGCCTCGAGCGGCATGGCGACGCGCGAACGCTGGCTCTCGTAGAGCTCCTCGTCCTGGGAGGCGGTGGTTGCGGGGGTGCGGGAGGCCTCGTGCATCGCCCGAGAAATCGGCCGCTGATGCAAATTGTTAAGCGCGCAAGTGGCGTATCTCAGCCGGATCGCACGCCGGCGGCCGCGTCGACGAGCGCGCCGATCAGCGGATGCAGCTTCCCGGTCTGGGACGACCCCACCTGCGGCTGGAAGAGCGTCGCCACATAGAAGGGGTGGTCGGGCAGCTCGACGGACTCGACGCCGGCGTCGGGCGCGGTCGCCGAGACGACGAGACCGGCCGCCACGAGGCGGTCGAGCAGGGCCGGCTCGAGCCCGTAGTTGCACCAGTGGAACCCGGAGAACGGGCCTGGGCCGCACAGCTCGGCGACGCGTGTCCCCGGGACCGTCGTCACCTGCCGCACCTCGCCCTCGAGGCTGCACGCGAGCGGCGAGACGGCGTGGACGGCGGCGCCGGGTGCGGTCTCCGCGTGCGCCGCCTCGGGGATTCGGGCCGCGTTTCGCGCGAATTCGACCACCATGTGCTGGAACCCGCCGCACGTGCCCAGGATCGGGATGGCCTCGGTGCGGGCCCACTCGATGCCGGCGAAGACGGGCCGCTCGTCGCGGTACGGCGTCCCCGGCACGACCCAGAGCGCGTCGAAGCGATCGAGGCGGGACGCCTCGGGCCCGTCCGTCGCGACCCAGCGCGCGTCGACTCCCGCCGGCATCAGGGCGAGCGTTGCGTCGAGCTCGCGGTGGGTGAGGTAGCTGGGGTCGCGGTCTCCGACGAGGGCGATGGCGGTGGGCATCGGGGGATTCTCGCCGAAGTGCCGGGACGGCGGTCCGACTACCAGATTCTGGGCGAGTATCTGGCCGCTCCGGGGGATGGTCCAGTCACCCGCAATCGGGCATGATCGCGCCGATGCCCGTCGACCCGGACTTCCGGCGGCCGGCCCTGGTCGACCGGATCGTCCGCGGGACCACGGAGCCGGACCGTGTGCGCCTGCACGGCGCGATCGTCGCCGCGCTCGAGCTCTACGGGCGCGACGACGCGCTGCGCGAGGTGTTCGTGCCGGCGCTGCGGCGGATCAGGGTCGAGCACGGGCGCCCGGCCCGCAATCGCGCCTCGGCAGCCATCCGCGACCAGCTCGGCCCGCGCGGCTACCAGTCGCCGTCGTCGTAGTAGCGCCGCCACAGCGGGTCGGTGCCGCGCCGCACGCGCTCCGCCTCCTCGGGGGAGAGCTGCGACGTCCACGCCCGCACCTGTGATGCGCTCGCCCGCCTAATCGCGTCGACCCGGCGGGCGTCACCTGGGTTCGACGCCGACGAGGTCTCGCGCACGAGGCGCTCCACGGGTGGCGTCCACTCCAGGCCGAGGTTGCCGTACAGCACGCGGAACCGGTCGACGGCGTCCGCAGCCACGTCGTCATGGCGGACGAAGATCCAGTCCGGGTGGCGCTCCTGGAACGTCGCGACGACGGAGTAGAGCACGTTCCAGAGCAGGATCGCCTCGTCCAGGATGTCGGGCCGGCGCTCTGCGGCGGCGCGCAGCTCCGGCTCGTGCGGCCCCAGGAAGTCGCGCATGAGGAGCGGCTGGTCGAGGAAGTCGTCGAAGCGGTGGCGCCAGTTGCGGCGCCGGATGCTCACCGCGAACGCCGCCGGGTGTCGGATCATGACGACGACGCGCATCCCGAAGGTCGCCGCCAGCCACTCCGCCGAGAAGAGCGCGATCGGGTCCTTCACGAGCGCGGCGGCGCACCGGCGCCGCTCGCGGGCGGAGCGGGCCCAGTCGCGCGCCATCCGGGCGGCGTCCTTGGGGGTTCGGAGGCTGCGCAGCTCGGCGCCGGGGCGGTAGCGGAAGGCGAGCGCGGCGGTCAGGGGCTCGACGTACGGGGCGCCGTTCTCGGCGCACAGGTACTCGAAGTACCGCGGGAATTGCACGGTGAAGGTGCCGGGCCGGTGGCGGGGGTTGAACGGCTCCCACAGGTACCCGAGCCGGGGGCTCGTCGACGCGGCCAGCACGCGGCCCACCCACGTCGTTCCCGACCGGTGCGCGCCGGTGACCAGGATCGGCCGCTCAGCTGGGGTCAATGTTCTTGCCGGTCGCCGCCAGCTCCTCCGCCGACACCGGCGGGCAGTTTCGCATCGGCGCCGTCCAGCGCGGCAGCGGGTGGGAGAACTGGAACGCGTCGCGGATTGAGTTCGCCTGGCGCTCGCGCCGGCTCAGGACGGGCAAGCCGAAGTTCTCGTCGATGAACTTCAGCACGGACGTGAAGTCGTACGTCGTGTGGCCGACCCCGCGCTTCGCCCACGGCGAGATGATCAGCATCGGGACGCGGACGCCAAGCCCGAAGCGGTCGGGCTGCGGCGGGGGCACGTGGTCGTAGAACCCGCCCCACTCGTCCCACGTGAGCACGATGGCCGTATGGCGCCAGTCCGGCAGCCGCATGATCCGGTTGATCAGGTCGACGGTCCAGTTCTCTCCTTCGCACAGCGAGGCGCCGCCGGGGTGGTCGCTGCGGTTGTACGGCGGCACGATCCACGTCACCGCGGCCAGGTAATTCTGGTCGAGGTCGCTGGGCAGCCATCCGAGCGGGTAGACGTGGCGGGCGAAGAGCGGGCTCTCCCGGACCGGCTTCACCGCGTCGTAGGCGACCCAGCCGTAGCCGTGCCCGTTCTGGGGCGGGCCGTACTCGCTCCAGGGGATGCCGTGCCGTGTGAGCTGTGCGCCGATCGAGTCGATCGCGAAGCACGGCCGTACGCGTACGAGCGCGCCGCGGCGGATCACCGGCACCGTCAGGTTCACGGGGCCGTCGCAGCCCCAGTTCTCGACCCCGTAGTTCGGGCCGTCGACGGCGCCGGCGGCGTCGGCCGCGACCGTGTAGAGGCGATTGGGAAAGCTGGACGTGTCGCCGGACGAGAACGTGTGGTCGAGCAGCTCGTAGCGCTTCGCCCAGCCCCAGTAGGCCGGCGTCTGCCCGGGGAAGGCGGTGGAGTACGCGAGCATCGTCCGCTCCCCGTTCTTGTCCGGCACGGTCGAGAAGCCGTTCATTGCCCCGCCGGCCATGTCCGTCACCGCAGCGTGGTGGTTGTGCTGGAGGTCGACCTGGACGTCCTGGAGCCGGCGCAGCGGCACGACGCGGCCGTCGGCGGTGCGCCCGGTCCGCGTCCCGTCGCCGCCGGGGAAGAGGCCGAACAGGCTGTCGTAGGAGCGGTTCTCCTTGACGATGAAGACGATGTGGCGGATCGGCGTCCGGGCGCCGCGGATGACGGCGGGACGCCGGTCGGGGGGCTTGCCCACCGTTGCGACCACGAGCCCAGGCTCGACGGAGCTGCGGCCGACGATCAGGACGGCGACGAGCGCCGCCGCCGCCAGGACCCTCCAGGCGATTCGCTGCACGCTAAGGGACGGTACCGGGCGCGGCGGCGCGGCGTGGAGTCAGATGATTGATCGGTAAGTCCACGCGCGCCTGGACCTTGGACATCACGGGACTCACCGATCAATCATCAACTAGTGGAGATGCAGGTTCGCGCCCAGCAGCACGATCGGCCACAGCACGACGGCCAGCACGGCCGATGCGATGGGCTTCACGGCATCCAGGTGGTGGAAGTAGTGGTGCGACTGCGCCACGAGCACGCCGACAATCAGGAACGCGAGCACGAACGCGCTGCGGATGAATCCGAACACAGCGGTGCCTCCTCTCCGCGGCGTCGAGATGAGTCCGCGGGCCGGCGGCGCGATGCTGCCGCCGGCCCGGGCGCCGCGATGGGCTAGATGGCGCCTCTACGGGCTCCGAAGAGGCCGCGGCCCAGGAACCCGACGACGAGCGCCACGACGAGTGCGATCAAGAGGACCCAGAAGGCCAGCTTGATCGCGCCCCAGACCCCGAACAGGATCAGGGCGAGGATCAGAAGTATGAGTAACCACATGGTTGCCTAGGTACCCACCGACGCCGTCGCTCGAAACGGTCATTCCGAGGACGCGGGTGGGCCGGAGCCCGCGTCGGGCTCCAGAGTCTCGGCCCACGTGCGCTCGAGCGCCTGCAGCAGCAGGTCGCTCGGCTGCGCGCCCGAGACGGCGTACCGGCGGTTGAGCACGAAGAACGGGACGCCGGTGATCCCGATGGCCGCGGCCTCCCGCTCGTCGTTGCGGACGTCCTCGCCATAGCTGCCGTCGACGAGCGCCGTCCGTGCCGCCTCGGGATCGAGGCCCGCGTCGGCCGCCAGCTCGACCAGCGTGTCGGCGTCGGTCAGCTTGCGTCCCTCGGTGAAGTAGCCGCGCAGCAGCCGCTCCTTGGCCTGGACCTGGAGGCCGGCGGCACGTGCGGCGTGCAGCATGCGGTGGGCGTCGAAGGTGTTGCCGAGCTGGGCCAGGTCGGGGCGGTACTCGAGCCCGGCCTCGGCCGCGAGCGCGGTCATCTGCGCGTCGCGCTCCGCCGCCTGCTCGGCGGTCATGCCGTACCGCGAGAGGAGCAGGACGCGGCGGCTCTCGGCCTCCCGCGGCGCATCCGGCTCGAGCTCGAAGCTGCGCCAGACGAGGTCGACGCGGTCGGCGTGTTCGAACCGCTCGAGCGCCGCCTCGAGCCGGCGCTTGCCCAGGTAGCACCACGGGCACACGAGATC
>JBKPMQ010000273.1:0-12856 GCA_046732235.1 Actinomycetota bacterium | reverse complement strand
GCCGGACGTGACCACGGCCGTCGGCCAGACGGCCGCCTCGAAGGCGGTCGGGTTCACCGTCACGGCCCCGGCGACGCTGGCCGGGCTGCCGCAACACCATGTGCGCGCGATCGGCATCGGCTCGCACCGGGCCGCCCTCGTCACCTACGGCCGCGGCCTCGGAACGGTGTTCCTGCTCGAGCAGCGCAAGACCGACCAGCGAACGCCGCTCTCCTCACTGCCGTCCGTCACCGTGAACGGGATCAGGGCGCACGAGCTCGATACGACGCTCGGCTCCGTCATCCAGTGGAGCCGGGGCGGCATCACCTACACGATCGCCGGGTCGCAGTCGGCGGAGCGGCTCATGTCCGCGGCAGAATCTCTGGCGTGAGCCAGAACGGCGGCGGCGAGCCGCTCGTCGAGATCGAGGGCGTCAGCAAGCGCTACGGGAACATCGTCGCGCTGGACGGCGTCTCCGCCACGGTGCGCGAGCGCGCCGTCGGCCTGCTGGGCGCGAACGGCGCCGGGAAGTCGACGCTGATGCGGGTCATGCTCGGCCTGATCCCGGCCGACGCGGGCAAGGTCAAGGTGCTCGGGATCGACGCGTCGAAGCCGGCCTGGGAGGTGCGGCGGCTGCTCGGCTACATGCCCGAGCACAGCTGTCTGCCGCTCGGCATGACCGCGCGCGACCTGGTCGTGCACATGGGTGAGCTGCGGGGCCTGCCGCGCCAGGTGGCGGTGCTACGCGCGTCCGAGGTGCTCTTCCAGGTCGGGCTCGAGGAGGAGCGCTCGCGCCTCATCCGCACCTTCTCGGTCGGCATGAAGCAGCGCACGAACCTGGCCCAGGCGATCGTCCATTCGCCGGGGCTCGTGATCCTGGACGAGCCGACGAACGGCCTCGACCCGGCCGGGCGCGAGGAGATGCTGCAGCTCGTCCGCCGGCTCTCGACCGAGCTCGGCATCGCCGTCGTCATGTCGTCCCACGTGCTCGAGGACGTCGCCCGCACCTGCGACTCCGTCATCGTCCTGCGCGAGGGCAAGGTCGCGGCCACCCGCACGATCGACCACTCGGCCGCGGCGGTGCGCGGCGACGTGCGGGTGCGCGTCGTGGGCGACCCGGACGGGTTCGCGCGCGCCGCGCAGGAGCTCGGGCTCACGGTGCAGGTCGACGGCGAGGGCGAGGACGGCTGGCTCGTCGTGCGCGGGAGCGACGCCGACGGCGTGCTCGCCGGCGTGCGCGACGCGGCCTGCGCAGCCGACGTCGGCCTGCGCGAGCTGCGGCCGGCGGGGCCGACGCTCGAGGAGTCGCTGATCGGAGCGATCGGATGAGCGCCGACGCCCGCGTCTCCGACGTCGCGTACAGCCGCTACGACGGCCCCAGAGCAGGGCGGGCGGCGGCGATCTGGTCGCTCGCGCGGTGGAGCGCGCTGCGCGCGCTCGGCGCCCGCCGCGGCTGGAAGGCGAAGGTCATCCCGCTCACGCTGATCCTGCTCGCCTTCGCCCCGGGAATCGTCGTCCTGGGCCTGCGGGCCCTGTTCGGGCCCGGCGTCTTCCGCGAGGGGCTCGCAAACGCGCTTCCGTACTCGAACTACGCCGCGATCATCTCGATCATCATCCTCGTCTTCAGCGTCGTCGTGACCCCCGAGCTGGTGTGCCCCGACCGCCGCGACCGCACGCTCTCGCTCTACTTCTCGACGGCGATCAGCCGCGGCGACTACGTGGCCGGGAAGGTGCTCGCCGCGCTGATGCCGATCCTGCTCGTGACGCTCGCCCCGCCGCTGATCCTCTACGCCGGGAACATGCTGTTCGCCCTGCACCCGATCGCGTACGTCGAGGCGCACTGGCTGGACATCCCCCGGATCATCGGGGCGGGGCTCCTGATCGGGATCTACTACGCGCTCGTCGGCCTCGCGATCTCGTCGCTCACATCGCGGCGGGCGTTCGCGGTCGGCGGGTACCTGGCGTTCCTCGCGATCCCGACGGTCGTCGGCGGCGTGCTCGCCCACGCCCTCGACGAGCGCTACCTGCGCCTGATCGCGTTCGCGGCGGTGCCGCTCCAGGCGGCGCGCGGCCTCTACCCCGGCTACACCGACGAGGGCCACATCGGCGCGACCGTCTGGGCGGCGACCGCGGTGGAGCTCATGGTGGTCGCGATCGCCGTGCTCGCCATCCGCTACGGGCGGGACACGGGATGAGCGACACGCCCGCGATCGCGTTCGACTCGGTGTCGCGGTGGTTCGGCGACACGGTTGCCCTGGCCGACGTGTCGTTCACCGCCGACGGCGGCGTGATCGGCCTGCTCGGCCACAACGGCGCGGGCAAGTCGACGACGCTCAAGCTCTGCGCCGGCTTCTCGACGCCGAGCAGCGGCACGGTGCGCATCTTCGGCACCAACCCGCGGCGAACGCCGGACGTGTACCGGCGCATCGGCATCGTCCCCGACCACAGCCCGCCGTGGCCGTTTCTCACCGCCCGCCGGGTGGTCGAGCTGGCGGCCGAGCTGCACCATGTCTCCGACCACCGGGCAGCCGCGGCCGCGGCGCTCGAGACGGTCGGGCTCGAGGGCGCGGCCGACCGGCCGGTGGGCGACTTCTCGCACGGCATGCGCCAGCGGGTGAAGCTCGCACAGGCGCTCGCGCACGGCCCCGACCTGCTGCTCCTCGACGAGCCGCTCAACGGGCTCGACCCGACCCAGCGCAGCCACGTGATCGAGCTCCTCACGCGGCTCGGCCGGGAAGGGCGGACGGTGATCGTGTCCTCGCACGTGCTGCACGAGGTGGAGCGGATGGCGCCGCGCGTGCTCGTGCTGGTGAACGGGCACCTGGTCGCCGAGGGCGCGACGGGTGCCATCCGGCGGCTGATCAGCGAGCGGCCGCGGCGGGTGCTCGTCCAGCCCGATCGCGACGGCCGGTCGCTCGCGCGCGAGCTGCTCGCGCTCGCCGACGTCGACGCGGTGCGGCTCCAGAATGGGACGATCGAGATCGAGACGAGCGACCCGACGGCGCTCAGCCGCGAGCTGCCGCAGGCGGCCAGGCGGACGGGCACGCTGCTGCGCGGGATCCGGCCCGTCGGCGACGACCTCGAGAGCGTCTACGCCTACCTGCACGAGCGCGCCCGGGGGCAGGCGCGGTGATCGACGCCGTCTACGCGCTCACGCTGCGCTCGCTGCTTCTGCAGAAGCGGACGATCGTGCTCGTGCTCGTTGCGCTGACGCCGGTGCTGATGGCGCTCGCCTACGCGCTCGCGCGCTCGCCCGGCGACCACGACCACTCGTTCTACTCCGACCTCGTGCAGCAGCTCTTCGTGCCGACCGTGGCCGCGCTCATCTCGCTCGTCTTCGGCGTGTCGGCCTTCGGTGACGAGCGCGAGGACGGCACGATCCTGTACCTGGTGGCGACGCCGCAGTCCCGGCTGCGGCTCGTGGTCGCCAAGGTGGCGGCGGCGTGGACGAGCACGCTCCTCCTCCTCGTGCCGAGCCTGATCGTGAGCGGCGCCCTCAGCCTCCGCCACGGACTGACCGCCGGCCTGATCGGCTGGCCGCTTCTCGGCGTCGTGCTGGCCAGCCTCGCCTACTGCGCGGCGTCGGTGCTGCTCTCGCTCTACACCCGGCGGCCGATCGTGGTCGGCGTGCTCTACATCCTGCTCTGGGAGGGCTCGATCGCGACGTTCGCGGCCTCGGCCGCCAAGCTCTCGATCTCCGCGTACGGGCGCGCGTTCGTCGGCCGGGTGCTCCCGCAGGCCGCGGCGCCGGTGTCAGGCACGATGGTGGCCGGGATCGTGCTCGTCGCCGTCGCGGCCGCGACCGCCTGGATCGCCGCGCGCGCCCTCGGCCGGGTCGAGCTGCCCTGAACCGGGGTCAGACCCCACGCAAAAAGGCGCGCGGAAGTGCAACGCGTTCCGTTCGGGGTCTGACCCCGCTTGTGCTGGCGTGCGCCCTGCTTGCGGGCTGCGGGGGAGGGGCGGAGGCAGGGTCGGGCCCGGGGTCCGGCTCGAGCGAGGCGACGGTCTCGACGCCGGCATCGCTCGCGAGCCGGCTCGAGGCGGCCGATGCACGCCTCCGGACCGCGATCCGTGCCTGGCGGCTTCGCGGTCGCCCGCCGGGGGACGTCCTGCGTGCGGCCGCGACCGAGCGGGCGATCGTCCACACGCTCGCCGGGAAGCATGCACTCGCACGGAAGACGATCGGCGACCTCCCGCAGCCGCTCCGGGCGCGCATCCGGCTGGACGTGAAGGCCGCCGTCGACCTGCGCCGGCTGACCGGGCCGCCGACCGGCCGGCACCTGCACCTCGTGCCGCCGCCGCCCGCCGGCGTCCTCCTGGCCGACTACCGCCGCGCCGAGGCCCGGTTCCACGTCCGCTGGCAGCTGCTCGCCGCCGTCAACCTGATCGAGTCCGCCTTCGGCCGGGTCGTCAACCGCTCGAACGCCGGCGCCCAGGGGCCCATGCAGTTCCTGCCGTCGACCTGGCGGGCCTACGGCCTCGGCGGGAACGTCCACAACGCCCAGGACGCGATCCTGGGCGCCGCCAACTACCTGCACCGCTCCGGCGCGCCGGGGGACGAGCGGCGGGCGCTCTTCGCCTACAACCGCTCGACCCTCTACGTCGACGCCGTGCTCGCCTACGCGCGCGTCATGACCCGCGACCCGCTCGGCTTCGCGACGTACTACGCGTGGGAGGCGAGCCTGCCGTCGGTGCTGTGAATAACCGGTGCCTGGCACCGGTTATGCATGCGACTCGAGGACGGCCTTCAGCCGGCGCAGGTCGCCGCGGTTCGCGCGGCGTACGGCGGCGGCCATCATCGGCGCCGCGATCGCGGAGAAGCCGGCCGGGCGGCCGCGGTTGCGCAGCGCCATCACCGTCGAGTCGCCGGGGCCGTCGACCCACAGGTACGTCGTCTCCATCGGGAACGGGCCGTCGCCCGTGCGCATCACGAGCCGCTCGCCCGGCTCGTGGGCGACGATCTCGTAGGTGTAGGCCATCCGCCGGCTGAGAAACTCGGCGGCGAACGCGAGCCGCGTCCCGACCTGCAGCGGCGGATCGGTCAGCCACTCGACGCGCTTGATGTTGCGGTACCACGTGTGCACGTTGTCCGGGTCGGCGGCGTAGGCCGCCACCTCGGCGCGCGGGCGGGCGATCTCGATGCTGGTCTCGACGTCGATGTCCACCTATCCCTCCCCGTCCGGCACGGAGACGCTCATCGCGCCTGCGCCGGTTCCTTCCAGAGGAGATACGGCGGCCGGGCGGCGTCCTCCGGCGAGATCTCGAGCGGCAGCGCGACCCGGCCGGCGTCGCCCGCCGCCAGGTACATCGCATACATGATCTCGAGCACGGCGCGGCCGTCGTCGCCCGACTCGGCCGGCTGGGCGCCGTGCTGGACGCACTCGACGAAGTGGCGCATCTCCTGCGGGAAGCCGTAGTTCCAGATCTCCTCGAACATGGTGAACGTCCAGCCGCTCGTCTGCGGCGCCTTCTCGACGGCATATCCGTACCCGTGCTCGCTGTAGGTCATGAGCGCCGAGCCGCGCAGGATGTCGACGTAGGTGATGCCGGTCGAGCCGATCAGCTCGGCCCGGTCGTCCATCCCGCCGGGCTTGGCCCAGCTCGTCTCGACGACGCCCAGCCGGTTGCCCGCGAAGCGGACGGTGGCGACGGCATGGTCCTCCGCGTGCGTGCGGTCGCCGTGGACGAACGTCCCCATCTCCGCGGTGGCCGATTCCGCCGCCGCCTTGCCGTACACCCAGCGCGCGAACTCGATGCCGTGGCAGCCCATGTCCATGAGCACGCCGCCGCCGGCCCGGTCGGGATCCCAGAACCAGTCCGAGTGCGGCCCGAAGTGCTGCTCGCCCTGGCGCACCAGGTGGACGTCGCCGAGCGCGCCCTCGTCGGCCAGCTCCTTCGCCCGCACATACTTGGGGGCGAAGCAGAGCTCCTCGGCATACATGAGCAGCACACCCGCGTCCCGGCAGGCGGCGATCATCTCGTCGGCGTCGGCCAGCGTGCGCGCGAGCGGCTTCTCACAGATCACGTGCTTGCCCGCCGACGCCGCCGCGACGCAGATGTCGCGGTGCACGTGGTTCGGCGCGCCGATGCAGACGACGTCGACGTCGGGCTGCTCGATCAGCGCCCGGTAGTCGGTGTGGTTGCGCGCGATGCCGTGCTCGTCGGCGAAGCGGGCGGCGTGTCCCGGCGTCGGCGAGGCGACGCCGCGCACGCTCGCGGCCGGCACGTGCGCGAAGCCCTCGACGTGGGCCTGGGCGATGAATCCCGAGCCGACGAGTCCGATCCCGACGTCCTTCATCGCCGCCACCCTACAGGAGCGGCGGGGCCCGGAAAACTGCCCCTAAGGCTCCCGCGTCAGATGCCGACTAGTGACCTCATGTCGTCGGGCCTTCGAAGGCTGTGGGGTGCACTCCCGCACGCGCGCGCACGCTTGCCCGCGCCGGCTTCCGGCGCCGAAGCCGATCGCTCGCTGCTCGAGCACGTCGTCGAGACGCAGCGCGAGATCGCCGCGGCCGGCTCCGACATCGGCGCCGTGACGCAGCTCGTCCTCGCCCGCTCGCGGGCGTTGACCGGCGCGGACGGCGCCCCGCTGACGGAACGTCACCGCCACGCGATGGACCTGCTCTCCGTGCTCCTTTCGGCAGCGGTCAGCGGTGCGCAGGATGCGCTGACCGGCCTGCCCAACCGCCCCCGATTCCGGCAGCACATCGAGGAGGCGGTGGCGCGTGCCGGCGCCGAAGGCGGGCTCGCGGTCGTGATCATCGACCTCGACCGGTTCAAGGAGGTCATCGACGTGATGGGCCACGACGCCGGCGACACCCTCCTCGTGGAGGTCGCTCGGCGCGTCGAGCGCGCCGTCCGCCCATCGGACATGGTGGCGCGACTGGGCGGCGACGAATTCGGGCTCCTGCTGGGGGCGCCGAACGGCGCCGCCGGCCTCGAGTCGGTGCTCGACCTCGTGCGCGAGGCGATCGAGGCGCCGATCACGTTCCACGACGTCCCGCTCGAGATCTCTGCCTCGATGGGCGTCGCGATCTTCCCCGAGCACGGCGGCGACGTCGAGACGCTCCTGCGCCACGCCGACGCCTCCATGTACGCCGCCAAGCGCTCCGATCTGCCGTTCGCGGTCTACGACGAGGCGGACAATCGCAGCGATCCGTCCCGGCTGAAGCTGATCGCCGACCTGCGCCGCGGCCTGCGCCGGCGCGAGCTCACGCTGCACTACCAGCCGAAAGCGCGGCTCGCGAGCGGCGTGGTCGACTCCGTCGAGGCACTCGTGCGCTGGAACCACCCCGAGCGCGGCCTGGTCTTCCCCGACGCGTTCATCCCGCTCGCGCAGGAGACGGGCCTGATCCGCCCGCTCACCCGCTACGTGCTCGAGGAGGCCGTGCGCCAGTGCCGGGAGTGGCAGCGGGCCGGGCTCGAGCTGGCCGTGTCGGTGAACCTGTCCGCACGCAACCTGCTCGACGTGGAGTTCCCCGACCAGGTCGAGCGGCTGCTGGCCGACGTAGGCCTCTCGCCGGCGCTGCTCGAGCTCGAGATCACCGAGACGACGATGCTGAGCGACGGCGCCCGCACGAAGTCGGCGCTCGACCGGCTTTCGACGCTCGGCATCCGCATCTCGATCGACGACTTCGGCACCGGGTACTCGTCGCTCGCATACCTGCGCCGGTTGCCGATCAGCGAGATCAAGATCGACCGCTCGTTCGTGATGAACATGGACGGCTGCGAGGACGACGCCGTCATCGTCCGCTCGACGATCGACCTCGGCCGCAACCTCGGCCTCTCAGTCGTCGCCGAGGGCGTCGAGAGCGAGGGCATCTGGACGGAGCTGCGCCGGCTCGGATGCACGTCCGCGCAGGGCTACTACCTCACCCGCCCGGTGCCCGCCGACGAGCTCGAGGCCTGGCTCGCCGCGCGCGAGCGCGGCCGCGCGGCGTAGCCGACCAGAAGGGGTCTGGCCCTAGTGGCGGGGCGCGAGGATCCGCGCGGGGGTGATCGGCAGGTCGCGGTGGCGCACGCCGGTCGCGTTGTAGACCGCGTTCGCGACCCCGGCGGCGGTGCCGACGATGCCGATCTCGCCGATGCCCTTCGAACCCATCGGGTTCACGCGGAGGTCCTCCTCGTCGATCCAGTCGACCTCGAGCTCCCCGACGTCCGCGTTCGTGGGAACGTGGTACTGGGCCAGGTCGTGGTTCAGGTAGGCGCCGAGCGCCGGATCGACGAGCGTCTCCTCGAAGAGCGCCATCGACATCCCCATGGTCATGCCGCCGAGGAACTGCGACCGGGCCGTCCTCGGGTTGATGATCCGGCCGCAGGCGAACATGCCGAGCGCCCGCGGGATCCGCACCTCGCCCGTCGCCGTGTCGACCCGTACCTCGATGAACTGCGCGCCGAAGGCGTGCCGCGCGAACCCCTCGCCCGGGTCGGCGTCCTTGCCGGTATCGACGTGCACCTCGGTCTCGCCCGCGCGCAGGCGCTCGCACGCCTTCACGATCGCCGTCCCCCAGGATGTCGTCCCCATCGAGCCGCCCGCGACCATCGCCTGGCCCGACTCGCTGTCGCCGATCAGGACGCGCACGCGGTCGAGCGGCACCTCCAGCGCGTCGGCGGCGATCTGGGTGAGGACGGTGCGCGCGCCGGTGCCGATGTCCGCCGCGGTGATCCGGAACGTGAACGTGCCGTCGTCCTCCGCCCGGCCGTGTGCGGTCGACCCGACCCGGCGAGCCGGGTACGTCGATGAGGCGACGCCCGTGCCGACGAGCCACTGGCCTTCGCGACGCGTGCCCGGCTCGGTCCGGCCCTCCCAGCCGAACCGCTCCGCCCCCCGGCGCAGGCACTCCACCAGGTTGCGAGTCGAGAAGGGGTTGCCGGTCTCGGGGTCGATCTCGGGCTCGTTGCGGAGCCGCAGCTCGATCGGATCGAGGCCGCAGGCGACGGCCAGCTCGTCCATGGCCGACTCGAGCGCGAACATGCCCGGGCACTCGCCCGGCGCCCGCATCCACGATGGTGTCGGCACGTCGAGCGCGACCAGCCGGTGCGTCGTCCGCCGCGCCGGCGAGGCGTACATCATCCGGGTGACGACGGCCGTCTGCTCCGCGAACTCCTGCACGGTCGACGTCTGCTCGACCACGTCGTGCGCGATCGCCTGGAGGCGGCCGTCGCCGTCGGCGCCGAGGCGCACCCGCTGGATCGTCGGCGTCCGGTAGCCGGTGAGCGTAAACATCTGCTGGCGGGTGACCGCGAGCTTGACCGGCCGCCCGACGTGGCGGGCGCACAGCGCCGCCAGGACGACGTGCGGCCGCGGTGTCCCCTTCGACCCGAAACCGCCGCCGACGTGGGGGGCGATGACGCGCACGCGGCCGGCGTCGATCGCGAAGGCCTTCGAGATCGCCTGCACCACGTTCCAGGCCCCCTGGTTGGAGTCGTACAGGGTGAGTCCCTCGCCCTCCCAGACCGCGATTGTGGCGTGCGGCTCCATCGCGTTGTTGTGCTCGGTCGGCGTGGTGTACGTCTCGTCGATCCGCACCGACGCGCCGGCCAGGGCCGCATCGACGTCGCCTTCCTCGGTGTCGGTCGGGAAGTTCGGGTTGACCTTCTCGGGGCGGTAGAGCTCGGGGTGGTCCGGGCGCAGCACGACGTCGTGCGGCGCGGCCTCGTAGTCCACGCGGACGAGCTCCGCGGCCTGGCGGGCCGTCTCGAGCGTCTCGGCGATCGCGACCGCGACGATCTCGCCCCGGTAGGCCACGGCCGGCGACTGCAGCACCGCCAGCTCGCCCTCGGCGCCGGGCAGGTTCGGCGCGTTCTCGGCCGAGAGCACGCCCAGGGCGCCGGGCAGCGACAGGGCCGCCTCCGCATCGATCGCGCGCACCGATCCCCGGGCGACCGACGACGTGACGATGGCGGCGTAGGCGACGCCCTCCGGCTCGTGCTCGTAGGCGTAGACCGCCCGGCCGGTGACCTTCTCGCGGCCCTCGACCCGCTCGACGGGCGCGCCCACCGTCCGGACTGCCACGCTCATGCCGCGAGCTCCTCGAGCGTCCGCACGAGGGCCGCCCGCGCCAACCCGACCTTGTACCCGTTGTCCCGCAGCGGACGGGCGGCGGCGAGCTCGGCATCGGCCGCGGCGGCGAACGCCTCGCGGCCGGCAGCCGTGCCGCGCAGCGCCTCCTCGGCGACGGTCGCCCGCCAGGGCTTGTGCGCCAGCCCGCCGAACGCGATCCGGACGTCGGCGACCCGGCCGTCCGCCACCTCCAATGCCGCGGCGACCGACACCAGCGCGAACGCGAACGACGCCCGCTCACGCACCTTGCGGTAGCGCGAGCGGGCCGCGAGCGGCAGCGGGGGCAGATCGACCGCGACGATCAGCTCCCCCTTGCCGAGCGCCGTGTCGCGCTCCGGCGCGTCTCCGGGCAGGCGGTGGAACTCGACCATCGGGATCTCGCGGGCGCCCTCGGGGCCGACGACGCGCACGACCGCGTCGAACGCCGCCAGCGCCACGGCCATGTCCGACGGGTTTGTGGCGACGCAGTGCTCGGAGTGGCCGAGGATGGCCAGGTTCGTGTGCTCGCCCTCGCGAGCGGGGCATCCGGTGCCCGGGTCGCGCTTGTTGCAGGGCGTCGTGACGTCCTGGAAGTAGGTGCAGCGGGTGCGCTGCATGAGGTTCCCGCCCGTCGTGGCCAGGTTCCGCAGCTGGCCGGACGCGCCGGCGAGCACGGCCTCGGCCAGCGCGGGGTAGCGGTCGCGGATGCGCGGGTCGGCGGCGAGGTCGCTGTTGCGCACGCCCGCGCCGATGCGCAGGCCGCCGTCCTCGAGCGGCTCGATCCGGTCGAGCGGGAGCCGCGTGACGTCGACGAGCACCGACGGCGTCTCGACGCCGAGCCGCATCAGGTCGATGAGGTTCGTCCCGCCCCCGAGGAACTTCGCGCCCGGCCTCGCGACCGCGGCCACCGCCCCGCGCTCGTCGTCCGCGCACTCGTAGCGGAACGGCCTCACCGCCCCGCCGCCTCCTCGATCGCGGCGACGATGTTCGGGTAGGCGCCGCACCGGCAGATGTTCCCGCTCATGCGCTCGCGGATCTCGTCCCGGTCGAGCGCCGGCGCCCCGGCGACGTCCGCCGTGGCGTGGCTGGGCCAGCCGGCCTCGACCTCGGCGAGCATGCCGACGGCGGAGCAGATCTGACCGGGCGTGCAGTACCCGCACTGGAAGCCGTCGTGCTCGACGAATGCCGCCTGCATCGGATGCAGCTCGCCGTCCGCCTCGAGCCCCTCGATCGTGGTGACGCCGGCGCCTTCGAGCGTCACGGCGAGCAGAAGGCACGCGTTCGCCCGCCGCCCGTCGACGAGGACGGTGCAGGCGCCGCACTGGCCGTGGTCGCAGCCCTTCTTCGCGCCCGTCAGCCCGAGCCGCTCGCGCAACAGGTCGAGGAGCGACGTGCGCGTGTCGAGCTCGAGCGTCCGCTCCTCGCCGTTGATCTTGAGGGTGACGGTCGCCAGCTGGGGTGCTAGTCCGTCCACCAGCCCTGCGCCATCTCGGCTTCGCTCGGATCCTCGCCCGCGCCGAAGGCGACGTACTCGATCCCTTCCGGCCCCGCCTCGACGTTGCGCATGGTGTCCTTGTCGAACCGGATCGCGTCCCACTGGCCGACCTCGACGACCTCGTCTTCGACCTTGATCCGGCCCGAGCCGGAGACGATCACGTACACCTCCTCCTGGGTCACGTGCTTGTGGCCGAAGGGGATGCGGAAGTTGGGTTCGAGCGAGAAGAGGCTCAGGCCGAGCGTCTCGCCCTCGATCGGCGTGCGCGCGAACCGGGCGTGGAGCTCCGACGGCATCCCGAACTTCGGCGCCTGGTCTTCCACCTGGCGCAGATTCGTCTTCGTGTAGCCGCTCATGCCCGCGACGGTACCCCGCCGCCGCACCTGCAAACCGCTATGGTCGCCCCGTGGACGTCCGTGACCTGTTCGACCTCGACGGCCGGGTCGCGATCGTGACGGGCGGCGCCACCGGCATCGGCCTGCAGATGGCGGACGCGCTCGCCGAGCTGGGGACGAGCGTCGTCCTGTGCGGGCGCGACGGCGAGCGGTGCGAGCGGGCCGCCGCCGACCTCGAGCGGGCGCGGAGCGTGCCCTGCGCCGGCATGCGCTGCGACGTCGCGTCGGCCGACGAGGTCGCCGGGATGGTCGCGCAGACGATCGACCGCTTCGGGCGCATCGACGTGCTCGTGAACAACGCCGGGACGGCATGGGCCGACCCGGTCGAGGACACCCCGCTGCGCGGCTGGCAGAAGGTCGTCGACGTGAACCTGACCGGCGTGTTCCTCTGCAGCCAGGCGGCCGGGCGGGTCATGATCGGCCGCGGCGGCGGCAAGATCGTGAACATCGCCTCCATCACCGGGCTGCGGGGCCAGGCCCCGGAGGAGCTCGACGCGATCGCCTACAGCACCACGAAGGGCGCGGTGGTCGCGTTCACGCGCGACCTGGCGATCAAGTGGGCCCGGCACGGGATCGCCGTGAACGCGATCGCGCCGGGCTGGTTTCCGACGGATCTCTCGCAGCCCGCGCTCGACCGGTCCGGTGAGCTGCTCCTGAGCCGGATCCCGATGCGCCGCTACGGTGGCGACTCCGACCTGAAGGGCGCCGTCGCCTACCTGGCGTCGGCCGCGTCGGACTACGTGACCGGCCACACGCGCGTCGTCGACGGCGGCTCGACCATCTGAATGCCCGGTGCCTGGCACCGGGTATCCACGACGGCCGTGTCGACTGTGGTCGCCGGCATCCGTCATCTAGGATCGCGCGGTGATCGCGGAGCGCCTCCTCGACCTGCTGCACCCGTCGCAGCCGGCGTTCTCGCCGGACGGGACGCGGGTGGCGTTCACG
>JBKPMQ010000272.1:0-5203 GCA_046732235.1 Actinomycetota bacterium | reverse complement strand
CGTCGACCCCGGGCTGTCGGCCCGGATCGACGCCGACATGGCGGGCTACGAGTGAGGGAGGCCGCGGTCGCGTTCTCGGCCGGCCTGCTGTCCTTCGCGACGCCCTGCGTGCTGCCGCTCGTGCCCGCCTACCTGGGCGCGATCGGCGCCCGCTCCACCGATCCTCGCCGCGCGCTGCAGGCGTCGCTGCCGTTCGTGATCGGCTTCTCGATCGTCTTCATCGCGCTGGGAGCGGGGGCGGGCCTCGCGGGCGGCGCGCTCACCGATCACCGGGCCGAGCTGATCAGGCTGGCCGGGATCGTGATCGTCGCGATGGGGCTCATCATGCTCGGCCTGATCCCGATCCCGGGGCTCGAGCGGACGTTCTCGCCGGGCCTCGAGCGCGCGCACGCGTCGGGGTCGTCGATGCTGCTCGGCTGCGCGTTCGGGCTCGCCTGGACGCCCTGCATCGGCCCCGTCCTGGGCTCGATCATGACGCTCGCCGCGACGGGCGCGACCGCCCTCCGCGGCGCCGCCCTCCTGGCCGCCTACGCCGCGGGGCTGGCGGTGCCGTTCCTGGTGGCCGGCGTCGCGCTCGGGCGGGTGATGTCGGCCGCGCGGGTCGTCCGCGACCGCTACACGCTCGTCCGCGCGCTGTCCGGGGCCGTGCTGATCGCCGCCGGGCTGCTCGTGTTCTTCGACAAGACCTACCTCGTGGACGCGTGGGTGGGCCGGTTCACGTCGTGATGGCCGTCGTGGCGCTGGCCGACGTCGATCTCTTCTTCCGGGCCAAGATCGAGGCGATGCTCTCGGCCACCGGGCACCGGCTGGCGGCCGCAGGCGAGCCCGCCGACGTCGTCGTCGCCGACGTCAACCGCTGCGACCCGGCCGCCGTCGTGGCGGCCGCCGGAACGGTGCCGGTGCTCGGGTTCGGCAGGCACACCGACGCCGCGCTCCTGCGCTCGGCTCGGGCGGCCGGGTTCGCGAAGGTGGTTCCCCGGTCGGTGCTGGCGGGGCGGTTGGGGGACCTGATCGCCGACCTGGTTGGATAAGCTTCAGCCTCGCCGTTCGGGAGTTCCAGGAGGGCCGCTTGACGTACATCATCGCGGAGCCGTGTATCGATCTGAAGGACAAGTCGTGCATCGACGTGTGCCCGGTCGACTGCATCCACGAGTTCGGCCGCATGCTCGTGATCGATCCTGAGGAGTGCATCGATTGCGGCGCCTGCGAGCCGGAGTGCCCGGTCGAGGCGATCTACCCCGAGGACGCGCTGCCGGACAAGTGGGAGCCGTTCGTCAAGATCAACTACGCCTACCCGGACGGCGAGACGATCGACAAGCTCGTGAACGAGGTCAAGCCGCCCGAATGAGCGGCGAGCGCGACCGCCCCGGGCCGCGCCCGGACGAGCCGCCCGCCGACAAGGCGGACGACGCCGACGAGCAGGACGAGGCGTACTCCGAGGACGAGGAGGCCGCCGTGGCCGCCCGGCTCGAGGACCTCGGGTACATCTAGACCGTGGCCTCGCCACGCGTGTGCGTGATCGGGCTCGACGGGACGCCCGCGAGCTATCTCCGCCGCCGCATCGCCGACGGCCACCTGCCGCACCTGGCCGAGCTCTCCCGCCAGGGCACGCTGATGTCGGCGCGGGCACCGCTGCCGCCGATCTCGTCGGTGTCGTGGGCGAGCGCCTCGACGGGCGTGAACCCCGGCCGCCACGGCGTCTTCGGCTTCGTCGAGCGCAAGCCGGGCTCTTGGGACCTGACGTTCACGAACGTGTTCACGATCTCCGAGCCCCAGGTGTGGGCGCGGGCGGCGGAGGCGGGGATGCGCTCCGTCGTCGTCAACATCCCGGGCACGTACCCGGCCCAGCCGAACGGCGACGGCGTGCTGATCTCCGGGTTCGTGTCGCCGACGCTCGAGCGCTCGGTGCAGCCGCCGTCGCTGATCCCGTTCCTCCAGGAGCGGGACTACCTGATCGACGTCGACCTGGGGCTGGGGCACACGGACCTGGAAGCGTTCTGCGAGCAGCTCTTCGCGCACCACGCCGCCCGGACGCGCGTCCTCGTCGACCTGCTCGAGCGCGAGCGATGCGACCTCTTCTACGTCGCCTTCACCGGCACCGACCGGCTGCACCACTTCCTCTGGGAGCAGATGGAGCAGGGCGAGGAGCCGTGGGCGTCCCGCTTCCACGACTACTACGCGGCCGTCGACGCGTCGGTGGGCGAGATCGTCTCGCGGCTGCCCGACGGCTGCCGGCTGATCCTGCTCTCCGACCACGGCTTCTGCCGGCTCGACCAGGAGGTGTTCGTGAACCGGTGGCTCGAGCGGGACGGCTGGATCGCGCTCGAGGAGCCGGCGAAGTCGATCGCGTCCATCATCCCGAGCCGCACGCGCGCCTACTGCATGGATCCCGGCCGCCTGTACCTGAACCTGGCCGGGCGCGAGCCGGGGGGCGTCGTCTCCCCCGACGACTACGAGACCGTGCGCGACGAGCTGCGGCGCTGGGCCGGGGCGCTCCCGTTCGTGCAGCGGGTGGCGACGCGCGAGGAGGCGTTCTCGGGCCCGCACGCCGACCGCGCCCCCGACCTCGTGGTCGTGTCGAAGAACGGCTGGGATCTGAAGGGCGCCGTTCGTACCACCGACCTCCAGGGCAAGGGCCGGCTGACCGGGATGCATACCGAAGACGACGCGTTCGTGCTCGTGCGTGGCGCGCATCCCGAGGGCGAGGCGGACGTCCAGGACGTGGCCGCGACCGCGCTCGACGGGCTCGGGCTCGACGCCTCGGGCGTCGACGGCCGTGTGCTCGGGTAGGGGAGCGATCCGTGGGCCCCTGGACGTTCACGCCGATGACGCAGGGCGAGGCCGAGGAGATCGCGGGCTGGCACTACCCGGCGGAGTACGCCTTCTACGACGCCGACTTCGTCTCCGAGGGCCTGGGAGAGCTGCTCGACCCGGAGCAGCGCCGCGACGAGTACCACGCGGCCCGGAACGCGGACGGCGAGCTCGAGGGCTTCGCCCAGATCTCGCCCGCCGCTGGCGGCGCGACCGAGATCGGCCTGGGACTGCGCCCGGACCTCACCGGCCACGGCCTGGGGCAGGCGTTCACCGCCGCGGTGATCGACCTCGCCCGCCGGCAGGGCGCCGGCCGGATCACGCTCGCGGTGGCGGCGTTCAACGCCCGCGCGATCCGCGTCTACGAGCGCTGCGGCTTCGTCGAGACCGGCCGCCACACCCGCCGCCTCGGCGACCGCGACTGGGAGTTCGTCGACATGGAGCTCCAGGCGGGGTCAGACCCCGAACGGAACGCGTGACACCTCCGCGACGCTTTTTGGGTGGGGTCTGACCCCGCCTACGGGCGGAGCTCCGGCAGGTCCTCTTCCCAGAACTCGCCGTCGGCGCGGGCCGTCGTCGGCTCGCCCTTGCCGTGGCGGTCGGCTTCTTTCGCCCGCAGCTCGACGCGGCGGATCTTGCCCGAGATGGTCTTCGGCAGGCTGGCGAACTCCAGCCGCCGCACGCGCTTGTACGGGGCCAGGTTGGCGCGGGCGTACGCGAGGATCGCCAGCGCCGTCTCGCGGGTCGGCGCGTGGCCGGCGGCGAGCGAGACGTAGGCCTTCGGCACGGCCAGCCGCAGCGCGTCGGGCGACGGAACGACCGCCGCCTCGGCGACCGCCTCGTGCTCGATCAGCACGCTCTCGAGCTCGAACGGCGAGATGCGGTAGTCGGACGCCTTGAAGACGTCGTCGGTGCGCCCGACGTAGGTGATGTAGCCGTCCTCGTCCCGCGTGGCGACGTCGCCCGTGTGGTAGTAGCCGTCCGCCATGGCCTCGGCCGTCCGCTCGGCCGAGTCACGGTAGCCGGTCATGAGCGCGAGCGGGCGGGCCCGCAGGTCGAGCGCGATCTCGCCTTCCTCCGCCTCGGCCCCGGAGATCGGATCGACCAGCGCGACCGTGTAGCCCGGCAGCGGCCGGCCCATGGAGCCCACCTTGAGCCGCTGCCCTGGCGGGTTGCCGATCTGGGCCGTCGTCTCGGTCTGGCCGTAGCCGTCGCGGATCGTGATGCCCCAGACGCGGCGCACGTGCTCGATGACCTCGGGGTTCAGCGGCTCGCCGGCCGCGACCAGCTCGCGTGCCCGCACCGGCCAGCCGGCGAGATCCTCCTGGATCAGCATGCGCCACACCGTCGGCGGCGCGCAGAACGTGGTCACGTCGCAGCGCACCATCTGGTCGAGCAGCCCGGCGGCATCGAACCGGGCCTGGTTCACGATCAGCACCGTCGCCTCCGCGTTCCACGGGGCATAGACGTTGCTCCAGGCGTGCTTCGCCCAGCCCGGCGAGGAGACGTTCAGGTGCACGTCGCCGGGCCGGATCCCGATCCAGTACATCGTCGAGAGGTGCCCGGCCGGGTACGAGGCGTGCGTGTGCTCGACGAGCTTCGGCTGCGCGGTCGTGCCGGAGGTGAAGTACAGGAGCAGGGGGTCGTCCGCCCGCGTCGGGCCGTCGAGGGAGAAGTCCGCGGGCGCCGCCTCGGACGCTCCGTAGTCGAGCCAGCCGTCCACCCGGCCGCCGACGGCGATCCGGGTGTAGTCGCCCGGCACGGCGGCGAACTTGCCGGCGTCGGCCGCGGTCGTGACGACGTGGCGGGCGCCGCCGCGCTCGACCCGGTCGACCAGATCGTCCGGCCCGAGCAGCGTCGTCGCCGGGATCAGGACGGCGCCGAGCTTCATCGCCGCCAGGATCGTCTCCCACAGCTCCACCTGGTTTCCGAGCATCAGGATCAGGCGGTCGCCGCGGGCGACGCCCTGCGCGCGCAGCCAGCTCGCCACCTGGTTTGAGCGGGCGGACATCTCGGCGAACGAGAGCTGACGCTCGCCCCCGTCGCTCTCGACCACGCGCAGGGCGGGACGGTCGTTGCCGGCCGCGACGACGTCGAACCAGTCGAGCGCCCAGTTGAACTCCCCCAGCTCCGGCCAGCGGAACTCGCGGCAGGCGGCGTCGTAGTCCTCGCGTCGCCGAAGGAGCATGTCACGGGCCGCGCGGAACGTGCCGGTGCTCGCCGCCGTCGAGACCATGGGCGTAAGGATAGGCTCTCCAGGGGCCACGCATAGAATCACCTGATGCCGCTTCAGCTCGTGCTCGGTCCCGCCAACTGCGGCAAGATCGCCCTCCTGCTCGACCGGTTCCTGGAGGCCGCGGACGCCGGCGCCGACCCGTTCCTGATCGTCCCC
>JBKPMQ010000271.1:0-6948 GCA_046732235.1 Actinomycetota bacterium | reverse complement strand
GCGTTCAGCCGTGCGGACGAGGGCGTATCGAGCCGGATCTGGATCGCCCGGGCCGACGCGTCGGGCGCCCGCCAGGTGACGCGCGGGCCGCGGGCCGACACGTCGCCGCGGTGGTCGCCGGACGGCCGGACGCTCGCGTTCCTGTCCGACCGTGACCATGCGGGCCGTGCCGGCGTCCACCTGCTGGACGACGGCGCCGGGGAGGCCCGTCCGGTCGGCGACCTGGAGGGGTCGGCGGAGGACGTCCGCTTCTCGCCGGACGGATCGCGCCTGCTCGTCCTCGCCGCCGACCCCGGCTCCGACCGGGCGGGGGCGGATTCGGCCACGCGGATCGACGAGGGCGACGGCGACCCCCGCGTCACCCGCCCCGCCGAGCACTGGCGCCGCCTGTACACCATCGACGTGGGGACGGGCGAGACGACGCGCGTCGGGCCCGACCGCCTGAACGTCTGGGAGCTCGACTGGCGCGGCGGCGACGTGGCGGCCGTCGTCAGCGACGACCCGTCGGAGAGCGCCTGGTACCGCGCCCGGCTGGTCGTCATCGACCTCGGGCGCGGATCGGCGCGCACGATCCACGAGCCGGCGATGCAGATCGCCCACCCGGCGCTCTCGCCCGACGGGAGGGCGGTGGCATTCGTCGAGGGGTTCTGCTCCGACCGCGGGATCCTGCTCGGCGAGACGACGGTCGTCCCCGCGGCCGGCGGCGAGGCCCGCGTGCTCGCGCCGCAGATCGACGCCGGCTGCCTGGCCTGGCGCGACGAGCGCACGCTCTGGTTCGCGGGCGCGCGCGGGCTGGCGCACGCCGTCGGCACGATCAGCCTCGAGGGCGCCGCCGAGGTGATCTGGAGCGGGCACGAGTCGCTCCTCTCGGGCTGGGTCCCCGTGGTCTCACCGGCACCCGACGGGAGCCGGCTCGCGGCGGCGCACAGCGCCTGGGAGCGCCCGCCGGAGCTGCGCGCGCTCGACGTCGCCGACCCCACCTCCGGCTGGCAGCCGCTGACGCAGCTCAACCCCGAGGCCCCGGCCGTCGAGGGGACCTGCGCCCGGCGGACGAGGAGGTCGGACGAGCACGAGATCGAGGGGTTGGTGCTGACGCCGCCGGGGGCGACCGGCCCGCTTCCGCTGATCGTCTGGGTGCACGGCGGCCCGACCGACAGCTACGACTGCTCGTATCCGGACGCCCGGCTGGCCGGGATGCTCGACGCCGGCTACGCGATCCTGCTGCCGAACCCGCGCGGCAGCTCCGGCCGCGGCCAGGCCTTCGCGCGCGCGAACCTGGGCGACATGGGCGGCGGCGACCTGCGCGACATCCTCGCCGGCGTCGACGCGCTCGTCGCCGAGGGGATCGCCGACGGCGACCGGGTGGCGGTCGTCGGGACGAGCTACGGCGGCTTCATGTCGGCGTGGGCGATCGGCCAGACCGACCGCTTCCGCGCCTCGGTGCCGATGGCGGCGGTCACGAACTGGCTGTCGTTCCACAACACGACCAACATCGGCCGCTTCGACGAGCTCTTCCTCGACGCCGACCCGTACGACCCGGCCGGCGACTACTTCGCCCGCTCGCCGATCGCGCACGTCCGCCGGGTGAGGGCCCCGACGCTCGTCATGCACGGCGAGCTCGACCTGTGCGTCCCGCTGTCGCAGGGCCAGGAGCTGTACCAGGCGCTCGCGGCCGAGGGTGTCGAGACCGAGCTCGTCGTCTACGCGCGTGAGGGCCACGGATGGCGGGAGCGCGCCCACGTGCTCGACGGGATCGAGCGGATGCGGGCCTGGCTCGACCGTTACCTCGCCCCCCGCGCCGCGTGAATACAAGGGGTCTGACCCCGTTTATTCACGTGTATTCAGGGCGCCTGCGCGAGCAGGCGCGAGAGCACGCCGACCGAGGCGGTGGGCCCGTTCACCTCGAGCCAGCTCACGCGACGACCGGCGCTGGCCACGCCGACGAGCGCCGGGCTCGCCATGTGGCAGGCGCAGGGCGCGAGCGTGATCGTCCATCCGTGCCGGGCGCCCACGAGGAGCGGCTGTTGCGTCGGCACCGCCCCGAAGACCGCCGTCGCCTGGCGGTGCACGAAGTCCACGTAGGCGGCCGCCCCGGCGGGCGAGCGGAACTCGAGCGTGCGCGAGACGACGACCTGGAGCGTCTTCGACTGGCCTTGGAACAGGCGCTCCGCCCCCGCCACGTAGCCCCAGCGGGCCAGGCCCGCGGAGAGGCCCGGGGCCGTCGACTCGTGGGCCAGATCACGCGCAGTCAGGAGACGTGCCGTGCTCGGGAGGTAGGAGACGGCCGCCGCCGGGAGGACGGGCGGCGGGGGAGGCGGCGCGGCCGCGGGGCTCGACCCGCCGCACCCGCACACCGCCGCTGCGGCGAGCGCGGCACACCAGTTCGGGAGGCGTCGTGTGATGGCTTGGCGCATGCGATACGGCTCTGGACTCGCGACCAGACTATCGGTAGGATCATCCATCCCGCTGGACGAAAGGTGAGGGGATATTCGTGGCTTCGATGGATCGCAGGTCGTTTCTCATGGGCGCCGCGGGGCTCGGCGGCGCGGTGCTCCTCGGCGGCTGTGGGTCGTCGAACTCGGGCGGCAGCCCGTCGTCGTCGCCGGCAAAGCGCCCGCCCATCGGCAAGGAGCCGGGCAACCTTTCCATCCTCGAATGGGACGGCTACCAGGCGTTCGGCACGCCGACGAACAAGAAGGCCGGCGGCCTCATCGCCGGTGAGGACTACACCAAGAAGTACGGCGCCGACGGCATCACCTACAGCCTGATCGTGAACGACAGCCAAGCCCTGAACAAGGTTCGCTCGGGCCAGCAGTTCGACGTGATCCACCCCTGCATCGAGAACCTCCAGGACTACGTCCACGACGGGCTCGTGCAGCCGTGGGACCCGAAGCTCATCCCGAGCTTCACGAACCTGAACCCGGCGCTCGTCAAGGGCGGCCAGGTGAACGGCGACCAGTACTTCATTCCCTGGGACTGGGGCTACGGCAGCGTCATCTACCGCACCGACAAGGTCGACCCGGCCGACGCGACCGGATGGGAGCTCTTCTGGAACCCGAAGTACAAGGACCGGATCTCGATGTGGAACGGCAACACGACCAACTTCGAGATCGCCGCCCTGAAGCTCGGGTACGGCGGCGACGCGATGGACAACCTGAGCGAGGACCAGCTCTCGAACGCCAAGAACGCGCTGATCGAGCAGTACCCGCTGAACAAGTTCCTGTGGTCGAGCGAGTACACCGACCTCCAGCCCGCGCTCCAGAACGGCGACGTCTGGATCGCCTACAGCTGGCAGGACCAGTGGGTCTACGCCAGGGCCAAGGGCATCCCGATGGCCTACATGAAGCCCAGCCAAGGCCGGCTCGGCTGGTACTGCGGCTTCATGCTCGGCAAGGACACGAAGAACTACTACCACGCCCACGAGTACGTCGAGTCCTACATCAATCACAAGTCCTGCCTGAGCCTCACGAACTACTTCTACTACGGCAGCGCCGACGCCACGATCAAGCCCAGCGAGATCCAGGACAAGGCGGTCGCGAAGTCGCTCGACATCGGCAACCCGAACGTGCTCAGCTCGGCCGACGTGCACCTGCAGTCGTGGGAGCCGAACGAGGCCGCCGTCCAGCAGGCGTGGGAAGAGGTGACCGCGTCCGCCGGATGAGGCCGGAACCCGGCGTGCAGCGATCGACGTGACCGGCCGCCAGATCGCGGAGCCCCGGCCGCGGCGGTTGCGTCCGCGCCTCCGCACCGGACGCGGGCTCCTGATCGTTCCGCCCGTGGTCGTCGTGCTGGCGGTGCTGATGGCGCCGATCATCCTGATCGCGCTCTACAGCGTCGACGTCAAGACGAACCTCCCGTTCACGCCGACCAAGTTCACCTGGTCGATGTGGAAGGACTTCCTGCCGCCCTCCAGGAAGTTCCCGAACCCGTTCTGGCACCGCTTCGAGACCTCGATGGTGATCACCTTCGTCGTCTCGCTCGTCGCGGTCGCGGCCGCGTACCCGCTCGCCTACTTCCTCGCGTTCGTCTCGCGCCGCTCGCGCTACACGCTGCTCCTGCTGATGCTGGCGCCGTTCTTCACCAGCTACCTGCTGCGCGTGATCGCCTGGAAGATCATGCTCTCGAACAACGGCGTCATCAACACGGCGCTCTGGGACATCCACCTGCGCTCCCACGGCGACGGCGTCCCGTGGCTGATCTACTCGAAGTTCTCGGTGGGCCTCGTCCTCTTCTACTCGTGGGTGCCGTTCGTCGCGGTGCCGATCTTCGTCCTCCTTGACCGGCTCGACACGAACCTGCTCGAGGCAGCGCAGGATCTCGGCGCCGGCCGGGTGGCAACGTTCTTCCGGGTGACGCTGCCGCTCAGCCTTCCGGGCGTGATCGCGGGGTTCGTGTTCGTCCTCATCCCGACCACCGGCGAGTTCATCACGCCGCTCCTCGTGGGCGGCCCCGGGAGCCAGATGTTCGGCAACTCGATCCAGTCGTTCTTCCAGGACACGCCGAACTGGAACTACGGGGCGGTGCTGGCGCTGTGGCTGGTGGCGGTGGTGTTCGTGATGCTGCTCGTGTTCGGCCGCTTCCTCGCCACCGACCTGCGGGAGGCGAACTCGTGAGCGCCGCCGTCGGCCGCCTCGGCAAGGTGATGCTGGGCAGCTACTTCGGGCTGATGGTCGTGTTCCTCTACGTGCCGCTGGTCGTGCTCGTGATCTTCGCCTTCAACAACGCCTTGATCCCGGCGCTGCCGCTCTCCGGCTTCACGACGCGGTGGTTCCACGCGGCCTTCGAGAACACCGACCTGACGGGCGCGCTCAAGCGCAGCGCCTGGCTCGCGCTCCTGAACGGGGTGGCGGCAAGCCTGCTCGGGGTCGCGGCCGCGCTTGCCGTCACCGGCAGGCGCCTGTTCCTGCGGTCGGTGTGGACGACGCTGCTCCTGCTGCCGCTGGTCGTGCCCTACATCGTGCTCGCGATCGGCATGGTGATCGTGATCCACGAGCTCGGCTACCAGGCGTCCCTGGCCGCCGTGCTGGCCGGGCACATCGTGATCTCGCTCCCGTACGCCATCCTCGTCATCGTCCCCCGTTTGCGCACCCTCGACGAGTCGATCGTCGAGGCCGCCCGCGACCTCGGCGCCGACACCATGCGGGCGTTCCTGCTCGTGACCCTGCCCCTGATCGTGCCGGCGCTCATCTCGAGCGCGCTCATCTGCTTCACGATCTCGTTCGACGAGTTCGCGATCGCCTCGTTCCTGGCGCCGCCGAGCTCGCCCACCTATCCGGTCTTCCTCTACTCGGGGACGCGCACGCCGGCGCTCCAGCCGCAGGTGATCGCGCTCGGCGCCGTCGTGGTCACGTTCTCGCTCGTGCTCGTCGTCGGTGCAGACGTCAGCCGGCGCGTGCTCGAGCGGCGCCTGGCGGCGTGACGTCCGGCTGCCGCGCTCCGTCTCACGTCAAGTTTCTGTGAGCGACGGCAGGAGAACGGCGCCGAAGGGATAACCTGTCCAGCCATGGGCACGGTGCTGCGCAGAGCGCGGTGGCTGGGCGTCCTCCTCCTGGCAGGGGCGGCCGCAGTCGTCCCCGTCTCGGGGAGTGCCGCGGCGGCCGTGCCGACGGCGGCCGCGCCGGCGCCCGACCCGTGCGGGCTGCTTCCGGCGCCGCCCGCGACCTACAGCCACGTGGTCGTGATCATGGAGGAGAACCTCTCCTACGACGACACCATCGGCAACCCGGACGCGCCCTACCTCAACCAGCTCGCCTCGCAGTGCGCGCTCGCCACCAACTTCCACAACGAGACCCATCCCAGCCAGCCGAACTACATGGCGGCGACGTCCGGGTTCGTCACCGGTGTCGGTCAGCCGAGCATGAACCCGTCTATCTACGAGCAGGTGCCGTCGTGGAACGACCTCGAGGAGTCGATGGGCGCGAACTGCGGGGGCAAGGGCGAGCACTACAAGCGCGGCCATGACCCCGCCTTCTGGTACCCGGCCATCGCGGCGGACTGCCTGCTGTTCGACCTCCCGATGGCGCCGTCCGACGCGGGGGCGACCGCGCTTCCGACGGCCGCCTTCACGTGGATGACGCCCAACCAGTGCCACAACCACCACTGGCAGACAGGGTGCACCGGGGCCAGCAACCCGGAGGCGTTCACCCAGTCGATGGACATCTGGCTCTCGGGGACGATCCAGGCCATCCAGGCGACGCCCGACTACCAGGCGGGCCAGACGCTCGTCCTGCTCACGTTCGACGAAGGCCAGGGCGGCACCGCCGGGGAGGACTGCGCCGACCCGGCCAACACCGACCCATCCTGCCACGTCGTCACGATCGCGATCGGCGCGGGCGTGCAGCCGGTTGCCGACCCGACCTTCTACACGCACTACTCGATGCTGCGCTCGGTCGAAGAGGCGCTCGGCGTCACCACGTTCCTCGGGAATGCGGCCACGGCGACCGACATGCGGCCGGGGATGGGCTTCTAGCCACCTGGTCCGATCTTCTCTCGGTCGAATCCAGGCCACTTGGGTGTCGAGCGGTTGCAGGGGTGCGGGGAAACTGCAAATGACACATGTCGTAGGCGACAAGTGCCGACTCCCCGCTGCCGGCCACCGCCGGCCAGCGCTTCAGCCCGCCGCCGCGAGGGCCCGCAAACCGGCCACCGCCGCTCGCAGGCCGCGGATGACGGCCACCCGCTCCGGCCCGTGCGGGTCGGCCACGAGGCCCTCGCGCTCGAGATAGTCCATGCGAGAGCGGGCGATCGTGCCGTAGGGCCCCTCGTGCTCGGCGACGACGTCCGCGGCGAGCCCGCCCTGGCGCAGGAGCGCGAGCGTGCGCTCGACGTCGGCGAGCGCGGACTGGACGATCAGCACCTCGCCGCCGGGACGCAGGCGGGCGTGGGCGCCGGCGCAGATCCGGTCGAGGAGGCGGCGCCCGCGCGGCCCGCCCTCCCACGCCCGTGCGC